>CAJPML010000071.1 GCA_905371725.1 Leptotrichia sp. oral taxon 215 | reverse complement strand
ATGATGGAATATTTCAATTTTTTTAGGTATAATAAAAAAAAAGATAAAGAAAGGGGAAAATATGCTTGCTGATTATCATATTCACTGCAAATATAGTGATGACTCAGAAGAAAAACCTGAAAAAATTATAAAAACGGCCATTTATAAGGGTATTAATGAGATATGTTTCACCGATCATGTAGATTATGGGATAAAACTGGATAAGGAAGTTTTTGAAAAAATGAGTGAAAATGAGAAAAAAAGTTGGAAAGAAAAAACTGGAAGAATTGATTTGAATGTAGATTATTCCAATTATTTTGAAGAAATTCAGGACTTAAAGAGAAAGTATAAAGATAAAATTACAATAAAACAGGGACTGGAATTTGGAATGCAGACACATACAGTAAAGGATTTTCAGAAGTTATTTGATAGTTATAAATCCGGATTAGATTTTGTAATTCTTTCTTGTCATCAAATTGAAGATAAGGAATTCTGGACAAAGGAATTTCAGAAAGGAAAAATGCCTGATGAATATAATGCCGAATACTATGAAGAAATCTATAAAGTAATGAGTCAATATAGTAATTATAGTATTTTAGGACATCTCGATCACATACAGCGATACAATGCAACAATATATCCGTTTGAAAAGTCCCAAAAAATTATAACAAAGATTCTCAAAAAAGCGATAGAAGATAATAAAGGTATTGAAGTAAACACGTCAAGTTTCAGATATGGCTTAAAAGAACTGACTCCTGAATGGAATGTACTGAAACTTTATCATGAACTGGGAGGAAAAATAATAACAATAGGTTCAGATGCTCATAAGGCAGAAGATGTGGGTACGTATATTCCTTATATTCAGGAAGAATTGAAGAAAATAGGATTTAATCACATCTGTACTTTTGAAAAAATGAAACCTATATTTCATAAATTATAAAAATTTAAAAATAGGAGGAATAAATATGAAAATAGACCATGTGGCAATTTATGTAAACAACCTGGAAAAAACGAAGGAATTTTATGTGAAATATTTCCAGGCAAAGACAAATGAGAAATATCATAATAAAAATACAGGATTACAGACGTATTTTTTAAGTTTTCCAGACAGTGAGACAAGGCTGGAAATAATGACACGTCCTGAGCTTTCAGCAAGAGAAGACAAGACAATGAATGAAGGTTTCATTCATCTGGCTTTCAGCGTTGGAAGTAAAGAAAAAGTAGATGAACTGACAGAGAGACTTGTAAAAGATGGCTTTAGATGTTTGAGCGGTCCTAGAACAACAGGTGACGGTTATTATGAAAGTGTTGTAGAGGACTGTGAAGGAAATTTGCTTGAAATAACAGAATAGGAAGTAATATTATAAGTTTAGATAATATGAAAAATAGAATAATAAAAAGATAGTTAAAAGGCAAGGTATTTATTATTACAGAAAAAGAAAAATGCTAGAAGGTAATAAAAAATTATGGAGTAGTTAGAAAAATTTAATAAACATAAATTTATTTTATAATAGTTTAATGATTATTTTTTAAAATATCATTGTAAATATTGAGTTTTTATGATAAACTTATAAAGTAAATAAAAATATTTCTAATCTATATTTATTAATAAAATTTATAAAAATAAAGAATAAATAAATCTGGTGATTTTAAGAGACCAAGGAGCAAAAAATGAATAGAACAGAAAAAATGTCGGATTTGGCAAAAGGAAAAAATAGTGGGAATGACAAGGTAGCGCTGAAATTCATAACTGGATTTGTAATACTGTTTATAGCTGTTTTTATGGCTACTTCATTGGGAAGGTACTATGTGTCGCCTGGAAAAGTATTTTCGGTTATTCTTTCTTCTTTAGGGATAGTCGGTAAAATGCTCTCAAAATTTTTTTCAATTTTTGGAATAGGAGGGAGCAGCTATACGCCGGTAGATTACAATGTAATAATTAATATAAGAATACCAAGGGTTATAGGAGCTGTTCTTGTGGGAATCTCACTTGCAATATCAGGTACTGCGTATCAGGGAATATTCAGAAATGTGCTTGTGTCGCCTGATCTTCTTGGAGTGTCAAATGGAGCATGTGTGGGTGCGGCTCTTGGTATACTTCTGGGATTTCATAATATCGGAGTACAGGTATTGGCATTTGTTTTTGGAGTAATAGCAGTTACTCTGACGCTGCTGATCCCTAAAATAATAAGAAAAGACAATACTATAATTCTTGTCCTTTCAGGAATTGTCATAAGCGGGTTTATGGCATCAGTGATAGGGCTTCTGAAATATGTTGCCGATCCTGAAACTCAGCTTGCAGATATAGTTTACTGGCAGCTGGGAAGCATAGCAAAAGTAGATTACAGCAAAGTGTTCTCAATATTTCCGAGCATATTCGTATGCAGCGTGGTATTAGTACTTATGTCATGGAGGATAAATCTGATTTCACTTGGAGATAATGAGGCAAAAACAATGGGAGTTAATCTGAAAATGGAAAGAAATGTAATAATAGTATGTTCCACCCTGCTTACAGCGTCATCAGTCTGCATCTGCGGGACGATAGGCTGGATAGGACTTATTATTCCTCATCTTTCAAGGCTTCTGGTAGGTAACAGTAACACAAGAAGCTTACCATTTTCAGCGGTTATAAGTGCAATATTTCTGCTTATAGTTGATACTCTGGCAAGAACGGTATCGTCGGGAGAAATTCCGTTGAGCATACTTACAGGCTTTATTGGAACACCATTCTTTATATGGCTGCTGGTCAGACGGGAAATGATAATATGACGGAAAGAAAATTGTTATTAAAAGTAGAAAATATTGCATATAGTTATGCGTCTGTTTCAAAAGATAGGAAAAATGAAAGAAATATTTTTTCAGATGTAAGCTTTGAACTTTTCAAAGGTGAGATTTTAAGCATACTGGGACCTAACGGAACAGGAAAATCAACATTGCTGAACTGTATAGCGGGACTGCTGAAAATAAACAGGGGAAAGATAATGTATGGCGATACAAGTATTGAAGAGTTGACATACAAGGAACGTTCCAGATTTCTTGGATATGTTTCCCAGAATGTTCATATAGAGTATGACTATTCTGTAAGGGACTATATAGTAATGGGAAGAGCGCCTCATTTGAGAATGCTTGAAAAACCTGGGAAAGAAGATTATTACCTTGTGGATAGGGCAATAGAGGAGCTGGGAATAGAAAAACTGAGGAATAAATCATCCAGAATGCTGAGTGGAGGAGAAAAGCAGATGATTTCCATAGCAAAGGTAATGGTGCAGGAGCCTGAAATCATAATATTTGATGAACCTACTTCTGCCCTTGATTATGGGAATCAGCTGAAAATAATGAAACTGATAAGAAGCCTTTCTGGCAAAGGTTTTACAGTCATAATGACTACTCATGATCCAAATCAGGTAATACTGCTTGACAGCAAAGTGGGAATTATGAACAGGGAAGGGCATTTTGAAATTGGGGAAAAGTATAGTGACATAATGAAGGAAGAGACACTGTCCGATCTATACAGAACTGATATAAAAATGGTTTATGTGGAGGAACTTGGAAGGACAATATGCGCTTCAAAAAAATTAATCTGTAAAATTTTAAAATAAATATATGGAGGAGAAAAAATGAAAAAATTTAAGAAAGCGTATTTACTGAGTTTACTTCTGCTAATTTTGACACTTGTATCATGCCAGAATAAGCAGGAAGCAAAAGTGGAGACAAGGGAAGTGACAGATCAGGCAGGAACTAAAGTTGAAATTCCTAAAAATGTTGAAAAAATAGCCGATTTATGGCATGCGAATAATCAGGTTGTACTCCTGCTTGGGGGAGCCGACAAGCTTGTAGCAACTACCAATCCTATAAAGAAAAATCCCTGGTTTGCAAA
This sequence comes from Leptotrichia sp. oral taxon 215, assembly GCA_905371725.1. Classification (GTDB taxonomy): domain Bacteria; phylum Fusobacteriota; class Fusobacteriia; order Fusobacteriales; family Leptotrichiaceae; genus Leptotrichia_A. The sequence continues at coordinate 2,237 of CAJPML010000071.1, read as the reverse complement.
GGTATATCCTAGAATTAAAGATGTTGCGGCACCTTTCAATGGAAAAGACCTGCAGGTGGAAGAGCTTATGAAGCTGAATCCTGATGTTGTACTGACTTCGAATGATGCCGAGTTAAAAGCTGTAAAAGATGCAGGATTGAAAGGAGTAAAAGTAACTTTCAAGGATTTTAACGGACTTAGGGAAACAATTAAAATAACAGCAGATTTAATAGGTGGAGAAGCTCCTAAAAAAGCGGAAGAATATATAAAATACCTTGATGAAAATATAAATTACATTTCAGAAAAAATGAAAAATGTAAAACAGGATAAAAAGGTAAAAGTGCTGCATATTGTAAGTGGGGAAAATTTATTAAAAGTGGACGGTACAAACACTATAATTAATGAATGGATAGAACTTGCAGGGGCAGAAAATGTAGTAAAAAAAGAAGGAAATCAGTTAGAACTTACTATGGAAGAAATTGTAAAGCTGGATCCGGATGTAATAATAATAGGAAGCAATAATGCAAATGAAGCAGTAAAAAAACTGAAAGAAGATAAAGTATGGGCAACATTGAAAGCTGTAAAAGCCGGTAAAGTATATGCAAATCCAATGGGAACTTTCCCTTGGGACAGATACAGTGCTGAAGAAGCTTTGCAAATTTTATGGGCGGCTCAGAAATTCAACCCGGAAGTATTTAAGGATTTAAACATGGTAGAAAAGACAAGAGACTTCTATAAAAGATTCTTAAACTATGATTTAAGCGAAGAAGATGCAAAAAGAATACTGAATGCTGAAAATCCTGCAAAATAATGAAATAGGGAACAACAAAAAAAATAATATGAAACAAAAAAACATGGCTCAGAAAATCAGACAGTGTAGTGCGGTTATGCATACAAACTGGAAACTGAAAATCTTCAGACCATGTTTTTTGTTTTAAAAAATAGAATTAAAATTTAAATTGAAGGATATATTCTAGAAAATCTGAAAGAAAAATAATATTAATTTCATACATTTCTATATAAATGAATCAGCAATTTCCTGCAAATTATCCTTTCCTGCCAGATAGCCCTTTATAATTTCCTGGCATGCAAGGTATCTCTGTTCATAATCAGATGATTTTACAATGATGTAAGGTATATTGTACTCTTTATACAGTTCCTTAAGTAGTTTCTGGAATTTTTCCCTACGGTCTGTTTCTCCTATTGAACGAAGCCCGTCATTTACCCATTTTACATTATTTTCAAGAAGGATAGTAAGGTCAAATTTATAATTACGGACAAATTCCCTTATGATGGGGTTATCACGTTTTTCATAAGTAAGGCAGAATGCCAGTGTAGTTATGTAGTCTGTATCTATCAAAGCGAATTTATTAGCATTTCTTGCGGCATACAATACATTTGACTGATGTCCAAATACTATTTTTTCATAGTCAGAATACTGGAGGGAATCTTCATCGCCACCAAGCTTTTCAAAAACGTATTCACGTCCATATTCCCATGCCGAGGAAGTATTGAAAACATTTGCCAGTTTATCTATCATTATACTCTTTCCGCTGCTTTCCCCACCACAGATCGTAATAATAGGAATCAGATGTTCCCTTACTTCACGAGGAAGGTATTCCCAGTATTTGCTTGGATTTTCTCTGATTTCCCATGAATTTACAGGGTATTCGAGATATTCTGGATCGATGGACTTTGTCTTGGAACCAAAAAATTTTAAATTGTATTTTTCATCATTCTTTCTGTTACTTATAAACAAAACATCATTTTCCCAGTCTAGATTGGGCTCCCGTTTTTCCATTTCAGCCTTAAGGAGAGATGACCATTTTTCCCATCCTTCAGGAAATGGAGGGCAATTACTTTCGTCAAAGAGGAAAGATGAAATGTTATTCTGATTTTTAAAAGTTTGTTTTACAAATCTGAGTCTGTCTTTCGCAGTAATTTCCTTTATGAAACGTGAGTTTGATATCATTTTAGTATCACCTTCATCTGAATAGGAAACTACAACATAAACTTTATCAACTAATCCGCTCGCCCTTTGTATTAAGTTAACATGTCCTATATGTAAAGGTATAAACCTTCCTACAACAATTCCTATTTTCATTATTTGTATGCCCTCCTTATAAAATTATACGTTAAAATCTATTATCTTTACTATTATACCATAGATTATAAGAAAATAAAGATGTATAAAAATAAAACAATAATTAATTTAAAATAAATCGAAAAAAGTAATGTTATTTGATTCAGAATATAAG
>CAJPML010000070.1 GCA_905371725.1 Leptotrichia sp. oral taxon 215 | reverse complement strand
TTTCTTTTCCGAGAATTTTTGCCACTTTCTGAAAATTCTTAAATATATCTTCTATCGAATTTGCCTGTATCTTTATAATCTCAATATTATTGGAAGTTAAGCTTTTATCAATGGCATCTGATGAATGAAAGGACTCAATTACTAAATCAGGTTTCAACGCTATTATTTTTTCCAGCGAAGGATTTATAAATGTCCCTACACTTTCAACTTTTTCCGTTTTTTCTTCAGGCCAGATTTTCGATCTTTCCAGTTTGGCAATTCCGACCAGCTTGTCTTCTCCACCAAGCAGATATACCATTTCTACAACTGCCGGATCCAGAACAACTATTCTGTCGTATTTTTTTTCACTTTTTTCATTTACTTTGGTTTCAGCATTTGCTTTAGATTTTTCCTCTTCTTTTTTACCACATGAAAAAACTGCAAATAGTAAGACTAAAATAAATAAGCTATATTTCGTTAAATTTCTTATTTTAACATTTTCCATTGATTTTGCCTCCTAAATCTTATTCGGTATTACATAAGAAAAACCGTTATTTTCTATCACTTCACAGTTAAATCCATATATTTCTTCCAGAATTTCAGGCCTAAAAAGTTCCTTTGGAGTGCCTTCATATGCTATTTTTCCTTCCTTCAGCAATATTATGCTGTCGCAGTACATTGAAGCAAGATTCAGATCATGAAGCACCATTACTGCAGTAAGATTTTCATTTTTTACAAAATATGAAGTCAGCTTCATTATCTCCAGTGCATAATTCATATCAAGAGCTGAAGTAGGCTCATCAAGCAGCATTATATTTGTATTCTGAACAAGTGCCCTTGCCAGAAGAACTCTCTGAAATTCTCCTCCCGACAGTGAAAAAATGACTCTGTTTTTAAATTGGTCTATTTTAAGCATCTGCATTATTTTCTCCACTTTTTCCCTGTCTTCCCTATCAAATCCTATCCACCTGTTTTTTATATAAGGAACTCTCCCCATATAAACTACATCTTCCACTGTCAGAGGCATTGTAAGGGATGATTTCTGTGGAACAAAACTTAATATCTCAGCAAGCTCTGACTGACTGTATTCCTTTAATTCCTTATTATCAATTTTAATAATTCCCTGTCTTGGATGTAAATATTTTAATATTACTTTGAGAAGTGTTGATTTACCACATCCGTTAGGCCCTAAAATACCTATAAATTTTCCTTTTTCTATGTTTAAATTTATTTCATTGAATAAATTTTCCTCACTTAATCCATAACTGAAACTGACGTTTTCTATTGAAATATCTTTTTTCATAATTCTATACACCTCTTCTTCTTATTGCAAGATACAGAAAAAAAGGAGCTCCAAAAAATGCCGTTACAACACCTATCGGAATTTCAATAGGATTCAGCACCATTCTTCCAATTGTATCACATATAAGTAAAAATAATCCTCCGCCTAATGTAGACAAAGGTATCAGTTTTGTATTACTGCTGCTTTTTGCCAGAAGTCTTATCGTATGAGGTACAATAAGTCCTACAAAGCCTATCATTCCAGTAAATGCTACCGAAAACCCTACAATCAGGGATGAAACAATAAGCATATTTTTCTTTAATTTTCCTACATTCAGTCCCAGGGAATGAGCTTCCTCATCTCCACTAAGCAGAAGATCCAGTTCATGTCTCTTCAGATAAAAATACATAATTGATATAACAAGGGGAACTATAAGAATGGAGACTTTCAGCCATGATGCCGCTCCTATATATCCCATCATCCATGTCACTATCCTGAAGGAATCCTGTCCTATCATATAAATACTGAAGGAGGTAAATGCCCCCAGAAAGGATGAAATAGCTATCCCTACAATAAGTAACGTCGTTATATCAGTTTTTGTCTTAGATTTTGAAAGCCTGAATATAATAAGGGAAACGACTACTGAAGTTACAAATCCCAATATTCCGTACATTACATCAGGTAAATCAAGCATATATGCAATTACCGCACCAAAAGTGGCACTTGCGGATATCCCAATTATATAAGGGTCTGCCAGAGGGTTCTGGAAGACAGTCTGTACGACTGTCCCAGAACTTGCCAGTAGCATTCCTATCAAGATTGCCATAAATATTCTAGGTAATCTCACATCAAAAAGTATTGATCTTATATTTTTTTCATCTATAAAATTTTTATCTGTCAAAAGACCCATTATTTCCTTTATTGATATCTTTGTATCTCCAAGGGAAAGTGATATAAATATGAATATAATTAGAAAAAATGACAATCCTAAGTATATTTTTCTCATATTTATATTAGAATTCATAGCTTGCTCCTATAAAGTATGTTCTTTCATCTGCAGGAGAATAAGTTGTAAGTCCTGTAAAAGTATTTGTAGTCTGACTTATATTATATTTTTTATTAAATACATTTTTAACCCCGGCAGTTAATCCAAATCCACTTTGATGTTTATATTTTAATCCTAAATCAGTAGTAGAATAAGAAGGTATTTTCTTATTGTAGTTATCCACAGCATTTGAATAATAGTTTAAATTAGCTGTTGTTTTTAGACCGTCAACTATTTCATAGTCCAATCCTAATGTTGCCTTTACAGAAGGAACTCCTGGTATTTTCTGACCATCTTTAAATTTATGAGTTGTCGATGCTAATACATCATCCCCAACTTTTTTAATTTTAGCATTTACATATGAGAAGGATTCATTTACTCTTAATTTTCCAAAATACTGTTCAGCAAATAATTCTATTCCTGTTCTTTCTGTTGCTTTTAAATTATGGAAAGTCCAGTTTGCTGTAATAGGGCCTGATGCCAGTCCATGATCCATATTAAGATATATTTCATTATTTGTTACTGTATGGAATGCTGTCGCACTTACGAAAGAATTCCATAACATGTCTTTAAATCCTAATTCATATGTATCAAATTTTTCTGTTTTTATATTATTCAATGTGTAAATTCTTGCTCCTGGTGCATAATCAACAAATTCAGTAGCAGCTGGAGATCTAAATCCTCTTTCATATTTTACATATACATTTCCTGTATCAGAATATTTATAATTAAGTCCCAATTCATAGGCACTGTTATTTTCCTTCTTAGTTCCTACTGTTTCTCTTGCTGGTATACGAACAGGCAATGGTACTCCTGGAACTCTCGTCACTGAAGCAGGAACTTTTCTATTTGTTTCATATTCTGCCCTTTCATATCTGTATCCTGCTGTTCCTTCTAATTTATCAACTATTTTATGACGTCCTAACAAATAGAAAGAATTTGTTCTTTTAGATAAATCTACACTTATTATAGGAGTTCCAAATATAGTCTGTCTTCTGCTTCCTTCATGATCAACATAGTTATATCCAAAAACTATATTTCCATTTTCCAGTTCATAATTTCCCTTAAAGTTTATACCTTTTTTTATATCTTTAAATTGTGTTTCAGATACTCCTGGAGATAATTTAACTGTATTTTGTTTATAACCTAATAAAGAAAGTTTAAAACTATCTGTTAATTTTGCATCATAACCTAAGCTATATTCTTTTCTTTCAACTTCAATACGACTCAAATCACCTGATTGCTTTCTGTCTTTTAAAAGCTGTGCTTCAGTTAATGCACCTGCAAAAGTTTCTTCAGAATTATATCTTGCCGCTTTAAATTTCAAGCTATGATTATCTGTTATATTGTATTTTAAACCACCTTTTAAATAATCATATGATTCCTTTTCACCTTTTCTATAACCTTTTCCATTAGTATTTTCATATCCTAAATCTATTATAAATTTATTATCAAAATTTATTCCTGTATCAAACCCAAGTTTATTTGTTCCATAAGAACTGTTCTGATAATATACTTTTCCTGATGTTCCTTCTTTTGTTCTGTTTTTAGTAATAATATTTACTACTCCACCTCTAGTACCACTTCCATAAAGTACAGTTCCTCCACCATTTATTATTTCAATTCTCTCGATGTCATTAACTGATATTGTATTTAATGGAACATATGCATGTGAAGTATCGATTGTATCCATCGCAATATCGCCATCAATAAGAATTTTTACAGAAGAAACCGCTTTGGAAACATTTCCACTTGTTCCAAGTCCAAATCTTCCTTGTCCTCTTATATCAACAGCAGATCCAAATCCTGTCTGAGTTATGTTTATTCCAGGAGCTTGTTTCAATATATCTTCCACATTGTTGTAACCCTTTTCCTGAATATCTTCAGATGTAATAACGGTAATATTTTTTATCTGGTTGTCAATATTATCACTAAATCCTGTCGCTGTAACAACTGTTTCCTGAAGCCTTCCTTCATATTCTCCCTCTGCATATAGAGAAAATGCAGCTAAAATTAAACTTAAAATCGCAATTTTTTTTAACATACGTTTCACCTATGTGTGACATTAATATACATCTGTCACACTTCTCCTTTCATCATTAGTTGTATTTTATTTATTATTTTTTTGTATATTAAGATTAATATTCTTTATATTCTGGTCTCTTAACTTTGCCATTGTTTCCACTATAACTCCATACTCCAAATGCTCATCTGCAGTAACTGTTATATTTCCTAAAAGTTCTTTTGGTAGTTTTTTCACTTCAGCAGGAATACCCTCTAAAGAAACTTTTTTCACATTGTCTCCTATTTTTATGTAGTAGTTTTTATTTCTATCTACTACTATTTCTGCCCTTGTTTCTTCCTTTTTATCAAATTTTGCATCAGATTTAGGCATGGACAGCTGAAATTGTGAATATTTATTAAATGTAGTTGCAATCATAAAAAATATAAGAAGCATAAATATTACATCTATTAGATTTAACATTGATATTTCGGTATTCTGCTTACTTCTACGGTTTACAAATTTCATCTTTTAATTCCTTTCACAAATAGAAATATTTTTATTCCTAATGACACCCTTCGCTATTTATCTTCTACAAACAGTTTCATGCTTTTTAATTCTAGTAAGAAAATGCAGGGCAGCTCTTTCCATTTCGAGAATTATTGCATCTATTCTTCTGTTAAAATAGTTATAGAAGACTAATGAAGGTATAGCTACAATCAATCCGAAAGCAGTTGTATAAAGTGCTTCAGATATACCAGCCGCAACAGCTTTTGCACTGTCGGCATTATTCGCTGTCAATGCAGAAAATGAAGCAATCATTCCAGTAACAGTTCCAAGAAGTCCTAATTGCGGTGCAGTATTTACAACTGCTCCAAGAAGCCACATTCCTTTTTCCAACTCTCCTGTCTGTGCCAGAATAGCTTCCCGTATTATTTCTTCAAGATATTCCCTTTCTGATTCCTCTATTCCGTCCAAATCCAGGTCTATACTATTCATCGTTTTAGTAATAATTTTTGATACAGAATCTTTTTTTTCCTTAGTAACCTTTACTATTTCATCTTTACTTTCTGTCAGCAGTAATTTAAACAGCTGCCCTCTATATTCTTTTGTATAATCTTTTTCCTTTGTAAGAAAAAGCCATAATTTTTCGAGAACTATTGCAAAGCCACATATTGATGCCAGCAATATTCCCCACATAAATATTCCACCTGCAATAAAATAATGTATTAGCATTTTTATTTTCCTTTCAAAGTAATTTATTTTGATAGCAATAATATTCTATCTTATAAATTTATAATAGTCAAATTTATTTGTTGTAAAAATAGATTAATTTTTTTAAAAGTTTTTTCTTTGCATTTTTATTTTCTTTTTCACATATTATTTTTTCTGTTTTTACATATATCTGCTCACATATAATAGTTTGACAAAAAAAATGTAATTTGATAATATTATCTTAAAACCAAGATAATAAGGTGATATAGATGTTAAAATATAAAGAGCTTCTAAATACTGTCATTACACTTACTCAGGTAAACAGCTATTTCGCAAAAGTTCTCAATGAAAATATTTCAAAATTTGGATTAAATCTGACGGATTTTTCTGTTCTTGATCTTCTGTTTCAGAAAGGAGAACAGACAACACAGAAAATAGGTGAAAAAATGTTAATTACAAGTGGAAGTATCACTTATATAGTAAATAAGCTCGAAAAGATGGAACTTATCTGTAGAAATAAATCTGAAACAGATAAACGTATTACTTACATAAAACTTACAAAAAAAGGAAGAGAAACTATTTTTGAACTTCTTCCT
>CAJPML010000069.1 GCA_905371725.1 Leptotrichia sp. oral taxon 215 | reverse complement strand
TTTAAATATACCACATTTTTTTTATTTGTCAATACATTTACGTAAATCTTTTTTAATTTTTTCTTCCATTTTCGTATTGCATTTTAAAATATCTCTTTTATTACATATCCAGAATAACTTCCAGACCATAATGGTCTGATACAACTGGATGATTTTTACCATTGAATATTACTTTGCTACTTAGAACTTTTATTTTCTTATTACTAAAAATATAGTCTATACGCTTATCTTCCTTATTCTTACTCCATCCATCAATATTTCCGCCTACTGTAATTCCACTATCCTTTTCAATAGCAGCAGTGTAAGTGTCGTACAGTCCTTGCGAAAGAATCATTTTATAGTCTTCAGGACTATTAATTGCATCAGTATTGAAATCTCCCATTAATATTTTTAAGTTATCTGTTTGACTTCTTTTCAATATTCTCTGTATGTTATCTGACATTTTTTCTTCCTTATTTGTAGGAAGATTCATATGACAAGTGTAAAATTCCATTATCTGCCCCTTGTATTCAATTGTCGCACTATTAATTCTTCTTGATGTAATCGTATTTACACTTTGAGCCCTAGTACAATAAAATTCATCCACATCTAGAAGCTTATGTTTTGTTATAATTGCAAGACCTTCATCATATTTGTCATATCCAATGTGTGAATTGCTCCAATGATAGTAATAGGTTTTGTCAGTATACTTACTTATTTTGTCCAGAAGTACCCATCCATAGTTATCCTGCCGTATTGCCCTGAAAAGTACAGGACTGTTCATAGACTGATTTACTTCCTGCATAGCTATTACATCATAGTCATTTTCTGCAATTACTTTTGCCAGTGTTTCCATCTTTTCATCCTGATTTTCTTCTATCCAGGCATGAACATTGATAGTTAACAGTTTCATAACTTCACCTCTCCTTTCTTCTAATTTTATTATAACTTTTATTTTATAATCATGTTATTTTTTTCTTTTGAGTCTAAAGAGGGATAAAACTGTTCCAAAATAAAATTTGAAACAGCTTTAAACACTATAAATAATAACTATTTTTTATCTTTTGTTTTCCATATTTCATTTTCATATTGTCCTATTGTTCTGTCAGAAGAAAAGAATCCTGCTTTAGCTATGTTATTTATTACTTTTTTATACCAAAGTTTCTTATTTTCATAATCTGACAGCATTTTTTCCTTAACTTCATAATATTCTTTAAAATCAATAAGTGTCATGAACCAGTCCTTATTTATAAGTTCATTATGCAGTCTTTCCAGTCTTTCAATGTTTCCTACTTTAACAAGTTCTTTTGAAGTAATAAAATCAACTACTTCTTTAATACCTTCCTGTTTATAGTAGTCTTTTGAAACATATCCTTCCTTTTCATATAATTCTATTATTTCGTCACTATGTTTTCCAAAAATATATATATTTTCTTTACCTACAAGTTCACAGATTTCAACGTTTGCTCCATCCATTGTTCCTAAAGTTAATGCACCATTTAACATAAATTTCATGTTTCCTGTTCCACTTGCTTCCTTTGATGCAAGGGAAATCTGTTCTGAAATATCCGTTGCAGGAATTATTTTTTCAGCCAGTCCCACATTATAGTTTTCAACCAGATATACATTCAGATACTTATTTACTTCAGGGTCATTATTTATAATTTCTGACAGGCAAAGTATCAGATGAATTATATCCTGTGCAATAATATAAGCTGGAGCCGCTTTTCCACCAAAAAGTACTGTTATCTTTCTTTCAGGAAGTTTTCCATTTTTTATGTCAAGATATTTCTTTATTACATATAAAGCATTCATCTGCTGACGCTTATATTCATGGAATCTTTTTATCTGTGTGTCTATTATACTATTTTCATCTATTACGATACCTTGTGTATGCTGCAGATATTCCTTCAGTTTCAGCTTGTTTTCTTTTTTTATCTTTTCCAGTTTTTCATATACTTCCTTGTCATCAGAAAATTTCAAAAGTTCTTCCAGTTTTTCAGCATCTGTCAGATAACCTGTACCGATTAACTCCTTTATATAATCTGCAAGATCTTCATTACAGCTTTCAAGCCATCTTCTGAATGTAATTCCGTTTGTCTTGTTGTTAAATTTTTCAGGATAGATTTCATAAAAATCCTTAAGTTCACTGTTCTTTAAAATTTCAGTGTGCAGATAAGCTACCCCATTCACACTTGATGAAAAATGTATGTCCATATTTGCCATGTGGACTCTATCTTCTTTGTCTATAATTTGTACGTTTTCATTATTATATTTTATTTTTACAATTTTATCAAGCTTTTTTATTATTTCAACTATGTCAGGTACAACTTCTTCCAAATACTCTAAAGGCCATTTTTCAAGTGCTTCTGCTAATATTGTATGGTTTGTATATCCTGTCATTGCTGTAACAATTTTTACAGATTCTTCAAAAGAAATTTTATATTCTTCTGTCATAATTCTAATTAATTCAGGAATTACCATACTCGGATGAGTATCATTTATCTGAACGAAAGCATAATCTGCAAGATCATGGATATTGCTTCCTTTTTCTATAGCCTCGGCAATAATAAGTCTTGCCGCATTTGAAACCATAAAATACTGCTGATATATACGTAACAGTTCCCCTTTTTTAGTACTGTCATCAGGATACAGGAATAATGTAAGGTTCTTTTCGATAATTTCCTCATCAAAAGTTATTCCTTCTTCTATAAGATTGTAATCAACACTTTCAATATCAAATAAATTTAGATAGTTTTTTGTATCTTTTTCATATCCAAGTATATCAATTCTTTTAAGCTTTGAATTCAAAGTAAAATTTTTGAATTTCACTTTATATCCTATGTTTGTATCTCTTAACCAGCTTTCATCTTCTATCCAGTAATTTGGTTCAGCATTCTGCTCATTCTTTTTAAAAACCTGCTTAAAAAGCCCGCAATGATAATTAAGTCCTATACCTTCACCATTTATTCCTAAAGTAGATATTGAATCTACAAAACATGAAGCCAGTCTCCCAAGTCCACCATTTCCTAATGATGGTTCTGTCTCCAGTTCTTCTATATCACTTAATTTTTTCCCTGCATTTTTCAATTCTTCCCTTATTTTCTTATATATTCCAAGATTAATAAGGTTATTTGAAAGCAACTTTCCTATCAGGAATTCTGCTGATATATAGTATATCTTTTTCTTTGATTTATTCTCTGATTTTTTTTCAGCTTCTTCTTTTACATATTCTAAAAGCTTATAATAAATTTCCTGATTTGTCATTTCTTTTAATTCTTTGTTACCCCCACGTTTCAAAAATTCTATAAAATTATGATTCATCGTCCTTATTTTTATTCCTTTCATAATAAATTTTCGATTCACATTATAATCTTTATTTTTTTATTTGTCAAGACATTTACGTAAATGTTTTATTTTTCTAAATAATTTTTCCGAAAATGTAAACTTCCATCTGTTGACTTTTTGGGAAAAATGAGCTATATTTAAAATATAAACTAAATTTAGGAGGAAATATATATGTTTGAAAGAAGCTCAGGTATTTTATTCCATCCTACTTCCCTTCCGGGAAAATATGGAATTGGAACTTTAGGAAAAGAAGCGTATGCTTTTATTGATTTTCTGAAAAAATCTAAACAGAAATTATGGCAAATATTCCCTTTGGGGCCTACAGGATATGGAGACTCTCCGTACCAGTCATTTTCGTCTTTTGCTGGAAATCCTTATCTTATTGATTTTGACTTACTTATTGAAGCTCATCTTCTTTCAGAAGAAGACCTTAAAGACATATTTTTCGGAGACAACGAAGAATACATAGATTATGGGGCTATATATAATCAGAAATATCCTTTGTTAAGAAAGGCATATGAAAATTTTAAATCTTCTGATAACAATGAAATGAAAGGTGCTCTTGAAAATTTCAAAAGGGAAAACAGTTCATGGTTAAATGACTACAGTCTCTATATTTCATTGAAAAACCATTTTAACGGACTTCCATGGAATGAATGGGCACAGGATATAAAAAATAGAGAAGACGGTGCTATGCATCACTACAGAAATGAACTTGCAGATGATATCGAATATCATAATTTTATACAGTTCCTGTTCTTTAAACAATGGGGCGATGTAAAAAGATATGCAAATGAAAATGGTATAAAAATAATAGGTGATATACCGATATTTGTTGCGGCAGACAGTTCTGACGCATGGGCAAATCCGGAAATATTCCTGTTTGATAAAGAAAGAAAACCTGTTAAAGTAGCCGGTGTTCCACCTGATTATTTCAGTGCAACAGGACAATTATGGGGAAATCCACTTTACAACTGGGAAAAATTAAGAGATACTAACTATAACTGGTGGGTTGAAAGAGTAAGGGCAAACCTCTCAACTTGCGATATAATAAGAATCGATCATTTTAGAGGATTTGAAGCATACTGGGCTGTTCCATATGGTGATGATACTGCTATAAATGGACAATGGGAACCAGGTCCAGGAATTGATTTATTTAATGCTATTAAATCTCAATTAGGTGAATTACCTATTATTGCTGAAGATCTAGGACTTATGACACAGGGAGTTATTGACTTGAGGGAAGCTACAGGTTTTCCAGGAATGAAAATTTTAGGATTTGCATTTGATTCAGGTGAAGAAAACGATTATCTTCCACATACATATACAAGAAACTGTGTCGTTTACACAGGAACTCATGATAATGATACATTAGTCGGATGGTTCCAGAAAGCAAAAGAAGAAGATAGAGAGTTTGCAAGAAATTATCTAAATTCGAGAGCAGATGAAGAAATCCATTGGGATGCAATAAGAGGTGCATGGAGCTCAGTTGCCTGCATGGCAATATCTCCAGTTCAAGATTTTCTAGGTCTTGGAAGCGAAGCTAGAATAAATACTCCTGGTGTTGCTTCAGGCAATTGGCAATGGCGTCTAAAACAAGGAGTTCTTAATAATGAACTGGCAGAAAGAATTGCAAAATTAACTAAAATATATTCGAGATAATTTTTCAAATAAGGAAGCAGAATAGTATGAGCAAATACAAAGATGTATACAACGATATAAAAAACAGAATAAGAGATGGAATATTAAAGCCTGGAGAATTTTTGGACAGCGAGTCTGAACTGGCAAATGAGTATTCCTACTCGAAAGACACCATAAGAAAAGCTCTTTCAATTCTGGAACTGGAAGGGTATATTCAAAAGATAAAAGGAAAAAATTCTTTAATACTTGAAAGAGGATACTTAAAAAATGTATCCCTTTCTTCACTTCAGACTTCACAGGAGCTGAACAAAGCTGAAAATCTTAATATAAAAACCAATCTTATCAGCCTTTATATAATCCAGGATGATAAGAAACTAATGGATATTTTTCATGCCACTAAAGACAATGATTTTTATAAAGTTGTCCGTACACGTTCTCTTGATGGAGAAAAGCTTGAATATGATGTTTCGTATTTTGATAGGAGAATTGTTCCTTTTCTGAGCAAGGAAATTTCTCAAAAATCTATTTATGAATATTTGGAAAATGAACTTAATCTGAAAATTTCTCATTCAAGAAGGGAAATAAAATTTAGATATGCAACTTCTGAAGAAAAAGGGCATATGGATTTAAAAAATTATGAAATGGTTGTTGTTATTGAAACATATGCTTATCTGTCAAATGGGAGTCTTTTTGAATATGGGACGATTTCCTATCGCCCAGATAAATTTACATTTTCAATAGTTGCAAAAAGATAAATTTAGAGTAAAATAGAGAAAAACATTAAAACTATGAAAATATTAAAACTAAGCTCAAAATTAATAAAACTGCCTCTCGGTATTTAAAAGTAAACAGAAAGTTGTAACTTTTATCCAAGAGACAGTTTTTATTTTTCAGTTGTAAATATTTATATAAAGCAGTATAATTAAATTGAAAAAATCATAAATCAAATAATATATTAAAAAATAACTCAAAATTTAGGAGCAGATTTACTATGGACTTAGAAGGAAGCATCGTAAAAATAAATCAAGTTTCAGAAAAACAGCTTAAAGAAATGTATTTTTTAATGGCAGAATTTTATAATAATATTACTGAAAAGAACTTTCTTAAAGATTTTTTAGAAAAAGACTACTGTATTATTCTTAGAGATAGAGGGAACAGGATAAAAGGATTTTCCACTCAGAAAATATTAACAT
>CAJPML010000068.1 GCA_905371725.1 Leptotrichia sp. oral taxon 215 | reverse complement strand
TTTTTATTATTTTGTTCCAAATATTCTATCTCCTGCATCTCCTAATCCTGGATAAATATAAGCACTTTCAGTAAGTCCTTCATCAATTGATGCAATATACAAATCCACATCAGGATGCTTATCAAGAATTTTTTTTATCCCTTCAGGAGCACCTATTATACACAGCATAGTAATATTTTTTACACCTTTATTCTTTAAATAATCAAGAGTATAAATCATTGAACCACCTGTTGCAAGCATCGGATCAACTACAAAAACCTGACTTTCTGTAACATTTGAAGGCATTTTTGCATAATAGTAGACAGGTTCTAAAGTTTCTTCATTTCTGTACACTCCTAAATGACCTACCTTTGCATTTGGAAGAAGCTGCTGTATCCCGTCTATCATTCCTAATCCTGCCCTAAGTATAGGAACAAGTGTTATAGGCTCATCCAGAACTTTCGTTCTTGTTTTCATAATAGGAGTTTCTGTTTCAATTTCCTTCAATGGTAAATGTTTTGTTGCTTCATACACCATTAAACCTGCTATTTCATTTAGACTTTCCCTAAAAAGCTTAGTATCTGTGTTCTTATTTCTTAAGTTTGTAAGTTTATGCTCGATTAAGGGATGCTTTAATTCAAAAACTGCCATTGACAATCACTCCGTTCATTATTAATTTATATATTATTTAATTTTTAATTATCCATCTGATATTTTAATTATTCTTTACTTAATCTGCAAACTTCTTTATCCTGTAAAATATACATTAAACTGTATAAATTTTACAAATAACTTTTTTTCTTAAAAAAAACAGAGATTACTATTATTAAAAATAGCAGCTCTGTTTTTATTAATATTATAAGTTATATTTTTTCTTAAATTTATCAACTCTTCCTGTTTCATCAACAAATTTAGATTTACCTGTATAGAACGGGTGTGATGTTGAACTTGTTGCAACTTTGATTACAGGATATTCCTGACCTTCAAAAGTTGTTGTTTCTTTAGAATATTTTGTAGATTTTCCTAAAAATTTTTCACCATTACTTGTATCTTCAAATACTACAAACTTATATTCAGGATGTATATTTTTTTTCATTACGGACTCCTTTCTATCTATCAATTTTACCGATATAATTTTTGTCGTTTTAAATAATGATACCATATTTTTATAGTATTTTCAAGTAATATGTTAAAGTTTTTTAGACCAATTCATTTTTTTCATATTTTACAGTATTATTTGCTTATTTATACTACTTTGTAAGTCTGTAAGTATCTCTTGCAATTACAAGTTCTTCGTTAGTTTCAATTTTGTATACTTTTACTTTTGAATCAGGTTTTGACAGTTCAACTGTTCCTGAAACTCTTACTTTATTCTTTTCAGAATCAAATTTCAATCCAAGGTATCCCAGTCCTTCACATATAGTTTCCCTAGGATAGTCACCATTTTCTCCTATTCCTCCTGTAAATGCTATAGCATCTACTCCGTCCATTGCAGCAGCATAAGCACCTATATATAACTTAACTCTGTAACAGAACATATCATAAGCAAGTTTAGCTCTTTCATTTCCTGCTTCCATTGCAGTTTCCAAATCCCTAAAATCTGAACTTTCTCCAAATATTCCTAAAATTCCTGATTTTTTATTCATTCTTGTGTCTATTTCCTTTAAAGAAAGTCCTCTTTTTTCCATTACATAAAGTGCAGCAGCAGGATCAGCATCTCCTGTTCTTGTTCCCATCATTACTCCTGCAAGAGGTGTCAATCCCATTGAAGTATCTACAACTTTTCCATTTTTTACTGCTGATATACTTGCTCCATTTCCTAAATGGCAAACGATTATTTTGCTATCTTCTTTTCCTAAAACTTCTCTTACTAATTCACTTACATACTTGTGGGAAGTTCCGTGGAATCCATATTTTCTTACTTTCAATTCAGTATAGTCTTCATATGGGAATGCATACATATATGCTTGTGGAAGCATAGACTGATGGAAAGCTGTATCAAATACTACGACATTTTTCTTATCAGGAAGAAGTTGTTTCATAACTTTTATTCCCATTATATTTGCAGGGTTATGCAAAGGGGCAAGTGCTGATACATCTTCAAGATTTTTTATAACTTCATCATTTACAACTACTGAATCATCATAATATTCTCCACCATGAACAACTCTGTGTCCTATTGCATCAATTTCGTCAACATTTGTTATTACACCATGTTCTTTGTCCTGTAATGTTTTTAGAACAAGGTCTATTGCAATAGAATGATTTTCCATAGGAGCTTCCTGTTTATCAATTTTTGTTCCCTTTACTAAATTCTTATATGTGAAAATAGGATTAGCTATCCCTACTCTTTCACAAATCCCTTTAGCAAGTGTTTTTTCATTTGTCATGTCAATCAATTCAAATTTTAGAGATGAACTTCCGCTGTTAATTACTAGTATTTTCATTTTTCCTCCTTGTTTGTATGTTTTTATTTATAATTTATTTTTGCTCTGATTCTACAGCTGTTATAGCAACAACTTCAACTATATCTTCAACACTGCATCCTCTGGACAGGTCATGAACTGGACTTGCCAATCCCTGAATTAATGGTCCTAACGCTTTAGCTCCTGCCAGTCTCTGAGTCAGCTTATATCCTATATTTCCTGAATTTAAATCAGGGAATATAAGAACATTTGCATGTCCAGCTACTTTAGATCCAGGTGCTTTAGATTTTGCCACTTCAGGAACAATTGCCGCATCCAGCTGAAATTCTCCGTCAAATTCGAAATCTACATTTCTTTCTTTTAAAATTTCTATAGCCTCTCTAACTTTCGTTACAGATTCTCCATCTGCACTTCCTTTTGTAGAGAATGAGAGAAATGCTACTTTCGGTTCTTTCATTCCAACTGTTTTTCTTGCCTTCTCAGCACTTGAAATAGCAATATCTGCAAGCTGCATAGCAGTAGGATTAGGTATAACTCCTCCATCAGCATATATAAATGTTCCATTATCTCCGAATTCAGGAGTTTTTGTTACCATTATAAATGAGCTCGATACTGTCTTCAATCCAGGTTTAGGCCCGATTGTTAATATCGCAGATCTTAAGACATGTGCTGTAGGCGAATTTGATCCTGCAACCATTCCGTCCACTCTTCCCTGATAAACAAGCATCGCTCCAAAAAATCTTGAATCTGAAAGCAATGTCGCCTTTGCAGTTTCAAATGTCATTCCTTTTTTCTCCCTTTTCTGTCTTAAAATTTCTGCCATTTCATCTATTGTAGCACAGTTTTCAGGATCATATATAATTGCTCCTTCCAGGGAAATTCCAAGTTTCTCAGCATCTTCCTTTATTTTTTTTTCACTTCCTACAAGTGCCACTTTGGCAATTCCTTCAGCTAAAACTTTTTCAGCTGCCCTGAGAACCCTTTCATCTTCCGTTTCAGGCAAGATTATTGTCTTTCCTAATTTTTTTGCTCTTTCTTTCAAAACTTCCACTAAGTTTGCCACTAAAATTCACTCCATTTCTAAATATTTAAATTTTTACTTTTTATAAACAAATATACTGTAAGATTTTTTCCCTACTGTATAAAACAAATGCTTCAGTTTCCTTATTCTAATCAAACATCGCTTCTACAAATTCTTTCACGTTAAATTCCTTCAAATCTTCTATTCCTTCACCGACACCTATAAACTTAATAGGTTTTTTCAGCTCTTCAGATATTGGGAATATAATTCCTCCCTTTGCAGTTCCGTCGAATTTTGTAAGAATAATTCCTGTCAGCTCCACAATTTCATTAAATACTCTTGCCTGCTCAAGTCCATTCTGTCCTGTCGTACTGTCAATAACAAGCAGTGTTTCAAATTTTTCCTGACCTGACTGCTGTCTTATTATTTTTTTTATTTTTTCAAGTTCTTTCATTAAATCTTTTTTATTATGCAGTCTTCCTGCCGTATCAAGTATTACAACATCAAAATTTCTATTTTTAGCTGTACTAACAGCATCGAATATTACCGCGGCAGGATCACTTCCCTGAGCCTGTTTTACCACTTCAATTCCTGTCCTTTTTCCCCATTCCTCAATCTGCTCTATCGCAGCTGCCCTGAATGTATCTCCTGCTCCGATTATAACTTTTTTTCCTTTATTTTTAAGCTGATTGGCTATCTTTCCTATAGAAGTTGTCTTTCCAACTCCATTTACCCCAACAACAAGAATAATATTCAGTTCGCCATCCTTTATTTTAACTCTTGAGCTTTCATCAGAGGAATTATTGCTTATAAGTTTTTCCTTCAGAAGTTCCTTAAGCTGATCATACACTGCTTCAGATGTTTTCAGCTTATTTCTGCTTACCTGTTTTTCCAGCTCTTCCACAAGCTGCATGGTCATTTTCATTCCTATGTCAGACTGAATTAAAAGTTCTTCCAGTTCTTCATACAGTTCATCATCAATTGCCTTTCCTAAAAGCATTTCCTTAAGTTTACCGAAAAAGCCTTTTTTAGGTGCTGCAAGTCTATCTTTTAAAGCCATTATTTTTTATCCCTTTCCGCCTGAGACTTTTCCAAGTAGTCAGGCTTTAACTGAAAAATATCACTTTTTTCCAGTATATTATTTAAAAACATTTGCATAAATGTTGCTGTTGACATTACCATTCTATCTTCTAAAGGAAAATACACTTTCTCTCCAATAGTTTTCATAATTTTTTCCCTGTAATTAATTCCAGCATCTCCAACAATCATCACTTTCTTTTTTTCATTATCCAGTTTTTCCAGCAAATTATCAAGCCTACTTACTTCATAGTTCTCTATCTGACTTAATTTTACTGTCTCATTCTCAGTTGTTTCATAGGCTGCAGAATAGATTTTTTCTTTTCCTGAATCTATCATGGAATATATTTTTATTTTATTCTTTTCTGTATCCCCATTATGCTGTGATAAAAAGCTGTTGTCTAAACTGTAAAACGCCTGATAAGCTAAAGCATCCAGTTCATTCACCTGATAAAAGTTTACATTTTTTCCATAAAACATTCCTTTTACCACTGATATTGCTATCCTAACTCCTGTAAAGGAACCAGGACCTATTGATACAAGTACATTTTCTACATTGTCCAGTTTTTCTCCTGTCCATGTAAAAAGACTGTCAATCTGGTCAAGTATAGTTGTAGAATGTGTTCTAGAAACTTCTATCCTTATTTCTCCCAGTATTCTATTATTTCTGTGGAGGGATATTCCCGCCAGTTTAGTTGTCGTTGTTATTGCAAAAGTCAACATATTCTTTTTCTCCGTTTTTTAATTTATACATGGATATTTTTCTGCTTACCTCATCATTATAGGCTATTTCAACATACACCGCCTGTTCAGGCATTTCTTCCATAATATTATCTGCCCATTCCACTATTACAACAGCATTTTCTTCACCTATATAGTCTTCAAATCCTATTTCATATATTTCTTCAGAATTTATTATTCTATATGCATCAAAATGATACACAGGCACATCTCCTGAAGTATATTCAATAACATATGTAAATGTAGGACTCTTTATATTTTCGTGAATATTATATTCCTTGCATATTCTTTTCGTAAATGTTGTTTTTCCAGTCCCCAAATCACCTATAAGGCCCAGACATCCTCCATTTTTCATTTTTTTAGCTATTTTAACAGCTAAGCTATCTATTTCTCCAAATGTTAATATTTTTTCCTTCATTTATTTTCCATTTCCTGTTTTTTATAATTTCTGTTATTTATTTTTCTGAATACACATCTATTATTTTATTTATAATTTCAGTTGTAGATATATTATCAACGAAAGAAAGTATTTTTACCTCTCCTCCATTTTTTTCCACAATTTCTGTTTCAGGCAAATCTTCCTTTTTATAATCTCCACCCTTTACGTGAATATCCGGTTTTAATAAACTAAGAAGATTTTCCGGAGTTTTTTCATCAAATATTACAGTGAAATCCACAAACTTCAATCCAAGAAGCATTTCAGCCCTATTTTTTTCAGGATTTATAGGTCTTTTATCCCCTTTATTTGTCTTTACTGATCTGTCACTGTTTACTCCCACTATAAGAACATCTCCCAATTCCCGTGCTTCCTCAAGATAAGTAAGATGACCAACATGGAGTATGTCAAATACTCCATTTGTAAAAACTACTTTTTTTCCACTTTCCTGTAATTCCTTTACTTTTTTTTGTATATCCCTTTGAGAAAGTAAGTTTTGCTTAAAATTTCCAGCATTTTTTGTCATTCCATATCTCCAATTTTAT
>CAJPML010000067.1 GCA_905371725.1 Leptotrichia sp. oral taxon 215 | reverse complement strand
CGTAACATGCATTACGTTTTTTTTTGTGAAAAAATATTATAATAACTTCGAGATAAAATATTAATAAAGATGACAGACTACTTGTGGATGAAATGATTTAGTAGCTGTCAGTGTTATTTAAAATAAAATTTTTGGAGGTAGTAAAATGAGTATGTTTTGTTTTCAATGCCAGGAAACGGCTAAAAATGAAGGGTGTACAGTAAAAGGTGTATGTGGAAAAACTGATGAAGTGTCAAATCTTCAGGATGTTCTTGTATTTGCTGCAAAAGGAGTTGCCGCATATTCAAGTCAGTTGAGAAATGCTGGTAAAAGATATGATAAAGTTGATGAGTATCTATTCAGATCTCTGTTTATTTCAATAACAAATGCAAACTTTGATGGTGATGAAATAATAGAAGCAATTAAAGAAGGTGTAAATTTAAGAAAATTCCTGAAATCAGAATTGGAAAAAGCTGGAATTGCCTTAGATCCAAAATTTGAAAATGATTTCCTTACAACATATGAATACAATGAAAATGATGATTTAGTTGAACTTTCTAAAAAAGTGGGAGTATTAAGAACTGAAAATATAGATGTAAGATCATTAAGAGAAATGGTACTTTATGGATTAAAAGGAATGGCCGCATATGGATTCCACGCTTATAATTTAGGTTCAACAGACAATGATATTTATAAATTCTATGAAAAAGCATTACTTGCAACTGTAGATGACAGTCTTTCAGCTGAAGAATTAACGGCTTTAGTATTTGAAACAGGAGAATATGGAGTAAAAGTAATGGCTTTACTTGATGGAGCAAACACTTCTGCATATGGAACACCTGTTGCAACAGAGGTAAACATTGGAGTTGGAAAAAATCCTGGAATACTGATTTCTGGACATGATTTGAAAGATATAAAAGACCTGCTTGAACAGACAGAAGGAACTGGAGTGGATGTATATACTCACTCAGAAATGCTTCCTGCACACTATTATCCTGAATTGAAGAAATATAAGCATCTTGTAGGAAACTATGGAAATGCATGGTATCATCAGGTAACTGAATTTGAAACATTTAACGGACCGGTTGTATTTACTACAAACTGTATAGTTCCTCCAAGACCAAATTCAACTTATAATGACAGAATATTTACATTAAATGCTGCAGGATATCCTGGATGGAAAAAATTGAAAGCTGATGAAAATGGTAAGATAGATTATACAGAAGTTATTGAACTTGCTAAGAAATGTGAAGCTCCTAAAGAAATTGAAACTGGAACTATTGTTGGAGGATTTGCACATGGACAAGTATTTGCAGTGGCTGACAAAGTTGTAGAAGCTGTAAAATCAGGAGCAATAAAGAAATTTATCGTAATGAGCGGTTGCGATGCGAGAATGGCAAGAAGATCTTATTATACAGAATTTGCAGAAAAATTACCAAAAGATACTGTAATATTGACTTCAGGATGTGCAAAATTCAGATACAATAAACTTGGTCTGGGAGATATAAATGGAATACCTAGAGTTCTTGATGCAGGACAATGTAACGATTCTTATTCATGGGCTGTAGTAGCATTAAAACTTAAGGAAATTTTCAATGCAAATGATATAAATGATCTGCCTATAGAGTTCAATATTGCATGGTATGAACAGAAAGCCGTAATAGTGCTGCTTGCATTACTGTACCTTGGAATTAAAAATATACATGTAGGACCAACTTTACCTGCATTCATTTCACCAAATGTTGCAAAACTTCTGAATGAGCAATTTGGATTAGGAAGTATAACAAATGTTGAAGATGATTTAAAAATGTTCTTTGCATAATATATAAACAGTAAAATAATTAGGAATAATAAATTTGAAATGAGAAACAGCTCCGAAAGGGGCTGTTTTAAAATACTCCAAAAATTTAAAAATATTTAGACTTAAAAAAGGTTTTAAAATAGTTGTAATTTTATTTCTGTTATTTATAATCAATCAGTGTTATAATTAATCTGGAGAGAAAATTTAATTTTGTGGAGGTGAAGAAAAATGACAGTACAGGAAATGGTAAGCGGTAGTTTTCATCATAGAAATCATTTTAAAATTCAGAAAAAATCAAAAAAAACTTTATATGTAACTTTATTTTTAACATTATTTTTTGCTTTAATGGAGCTTTTTGGAGGTCTGTTTTCAAATTCACTTTCCCTTGTAGGGGATTCCTTTCATATGTTTTCAGATGTTTTGGCTCTTGGAGCAAGCATGGTTGCCATATACTTTGAGGCGAAAAAGCCTACTGAAAAGTTTACTTATGGATTTCTAAGACTTGAAGTAGTTGTGGCTTTTCTGAATGGAATTATTCTTATGCTTATTGCTGTTGGAATGATATATGAATCTGTAATAAGATTTTTTAATCCAAGGGAAATAGACTTTGGAAGCATGTTTTTTATAGCTCTAATTGGTCTAATATTTAACATAGTTATAACATGGATTCTGTTTTCTTCAACAAAGAAGGAGAATAATATAAATATAAAGTCGGCAATGCTTCATTTTCTTGGGGATTTATTGAATTCTGTAGGAGTAATTATTTCAAGTATAGTTATATATTTTACGAACTTTGTATATATTGATATAATTATGAGTGTTGTAATATCGGTTATAATATTTATAGGAGGTTATAAAATATCGAAGGAAGCTTTTTTCATATTGATGGAAGCCGTTCCGTCAGAGGTTGACCTGAATATGTTAAGAAATGAACTTTTAAACATAGACGGAATTAAAAATATACATGAATTTCATATATGGAAAAATGATAATGAAGAAATTTCATTTACTGCCCACATATTGCTTGATAATTATGAGAAACACAATAATTACAGAATAATAAATGAAATAAAGGAAAAACTTGCAGTGTATGACATTTTTCATATGACTGTTCAGATTGAGAATACAGGAATTAATGTTCATTAGTTTAATAAATGAATATTTTATATTATTTCCTGTCAGTTTATGCTAAAATAGATATAGGAAAAACAAATTATTTAAATAAGGAAATAAAATGAAAAAGGAAATATTTTTAAGACAGTTTCCGCAGGAGCTGGAGTATGAAGCAAGCAAGCTTTACAATGCTTTTGAGATTGCAAAAAAATATGAAATTATAAGTTTTACTGAAAAATTTTATACTCCGAATTTCTGGAAAAAACTGACAGAGAAATTTGACGGAATTAAAGTTATAACAGACGGAATATTTGAAGACAGTGATAGAAGGCAGATAGGATTTATTCCTGACGGGTTTGATATTGATGAGGGAAATACTGAGTTTCCATGCAGGCTACTTGAAATAGAAATAAATTCAAAATTCAGGGAATATGAGCATAAGGATTTTCTTGGAAGCCTTATGGGACTTAATATAAAAAGAGAACTTATGGGAGATCTGATATTGGAAGATGACAGAGGGTATATTCCTGTTGCAGAAAAAATTTCCGGACATATACTAAGTGAACTGAAACAGGTAGGAAAGGCACCATGCAAGGTAAGGGAAATCTCACTTTCTGATACGGAAAATCTTCCAAAATATAAATTTGATGACAAAATAATTACAGTTCCCTCCAAAAGACTTGACAGTATTGTATCTGCAATAACGAATTTATCAAGGACAAAGGTTATAGAACCTATCGAAAGGGGAAAAGTCCTGATAGACTATTTTCCTGAAAAAGATAAGTCAAAAATGCTCGAACTGGATACAGTTATAACAATAAGGGGATATGGAAAATATAGGCTCTTTTCAGACAGAGGAGAGACGAAGAAGGGAAAGGAAAGACTTTTAATAAAAAAATATGGAACTGTTTCAAAATAAATATAGCAGGAGGTATATGAAAATGAGAGATGTAACGCCAAAAAGCACTATGCAGATGATAGTACAGAGTTTAATTTATGCATTAGTAATAATTCTTATAATAGCTTTTTTAAAAGTTGCACTTAATGTATTTTTATCCGTTGTGATATATGTTTTACCGGTTGCACTTATAATATTTTTATATATGAAGTTTGGAGGAAAAAAATAATATGAAAAATAGCGCAGATAAAAAGACAGTGGCTGAAAAAACAACAAAAATAAAAAGGAAAAGAATACAGATGGAATTTAAGCGATATTTATAAAAATTACAAAGAATGGGAAAAGGATTATAAGAAAATTGAAAAACAGGCTAAAGATTTAGTTTCATACAAGGGAAAACTTGGAAAGGAAAAAACTTTACTTGAATTTTTAAAAAAACAGGAAGAAATGGATAAACTTTCCTATAAGTTGTATCGTTATCCGCAACTTGCAAAAGATTTAAACTCTTTCGATAAGGAAGCTGTGGAAAATTTACAGAAAGTACAGTTTCTGTTTTCAAAAATTAATACAGAACTGTCATGGATAAATTCTGAACTTATAAACAATAGAAATAAAATAGAAAAATGGATAGTTAAAAAAGAATTTTCAGACTATAGATTTGGACTGGAAAACTTATTCAGACTTCAGGAACATATACTGAAGGAAAATGAAAGTAAACTGCTTTCATTTTATAGTTCATACATGTCAGCACCGAGAACAATATATTCTGAAATAACTGTGACTGATATGGAATGGCCAACAATAAAATTAAGCACAGGTGAAGAAGTTGAGGTAACACCTGCAAATTATGGGAAAATACTGACTAAAAATAGAAATCAGAAGGATAGAAAACTGATGTTTGAAAATTATTATGGATTATACAAGAAAAGGGAAAATACAATTGCGGCAGTGTATAATTCGCTTTTACAGAGGGATATAGCGGCAATGAAATCTCATAATTATGAAACTTTTCTATCAAGTTTTCTGGAAGGAAACAATATTCCTGAAAAAGTTTATCTGAATCTTATAAATACTGCAAAAAAGAATACAGAACCTTTAAAAAGATATTTGAAATTAAGAAAAAAAATATTAGGTCTCAAAAAATATCATAACTATGACGGTTCGATAAATCTTGTTGAATTTGACAAGGATTATGAATATGACGATGCAAAGGAAATAGTGCTGAAGTCAGTAGCTCCTCTGGGAAAAGAATATACAGAAAAGATGAAGAAGGCAATAAGTGAAGGCTGGCTTGATGTTTTTGAAGCAAAAGGTAAAAGAAGCGGAGCATATTCAGCCGGAGTTTATGGCGTGCATCCTTATATGCTGCTAAATTATAATAAAACATTGGACAGCGTGTTTACTTTGGCACATGAACTGGGACACACTTTACATACTCTATATTCTGATGAAAATCAGCCATTTTCAACTTCCGGTTATACAATATTTGTAGCTGAAGTGGCCTCAACTTTCAATGAAAAGCTGCTGCTTGACTATATGCTTGAAAATACTGAGGATCCTCTTGAAAAAATAGCACTGCTTGAACAGGAAATAGGAAATATAACAGGAACATTTTATTTTCAGGCACTTCTTGCAGACTATGAATATCAGGCACATGAACTGGTAGAAAAAGGTGAGCCTGTTACAGCGGAAATTTTAACTGGAATTGTAGAAAAATTATTTGATGAGTATTATGGGGAAAATGTTGAAAAGGAAGAACTGCTATATGTATTGTGGGCAAGAATTCCACACTTTTTTAACTCTCCTTTCTATGTATACCAGTATGCAACTTGTTTTGCATCATCAGCGATACTCTACGATAAAATAATAAAGGAAAAAGATGCAAAGAAAAGAAATGCGGCATTGAAAAAATATATAGGACTTCTTTCTTCAGGGGGAAGCGATTTTCCGATGAATCAGCTTAAAAAAGCAGGTATTGATTTATCGAAAAAGACTGCCATAGAGGAAGTAGCAAAACAGTTTGATCTGCTGCTTGATAAACTGGAAATTGAAATAAAAAAGTTGAAAAAATAGATATTATTTAAGAAGTCGGATAAGAAGTAGAAAAAAGATTGAAAAATCTGAAAATTATAGTTTGACATGAGTCTTACTGCTAATTTACATTTATGAAAAATCTAAAAAAAAAAAATATAATTCTCATTTTTCTTTAAGGTTAAGATGATAAAATAGAAAAAATAAATGGAAAGGGGCAGTTTCTATGTCTAAAATAAAGGAAAAAATAAAGCAAATTTTACCTAATATGAAAAAGGGAATTGAAAGATTTCCACTTACGATTTTTTGTGGAATTATTGTTTTTTTACTTTCGTTTTATGTGCTAGAAACTTCAGGCACAAATAATAATCGTTTTATAGAGGAAGTGCTAAAACTTATATTCCTTATGATATTATGTATTC
>CAJPML010000066.1 GCA_905371725.1 Leptotrichia sp. oral taxon 215 | reverse complement strand
ATATAGCATATAGTAAAAATATATAAGATATATAAATGGGGAAAAATCGCCTTTCTAAATATATAACAAAGAATAAAGTTAGTATTTAGGGGCGTTTTTTTCAAAAAAAAGTATTTAAAAAGACCAAAATGTGATATAATAAATAAATAAAGATAAATAATAGTAATAAATATAATTTGAGTAAGAGGAGAAGAAAAGTGGAAGAAAACAAGAATTTGTTAAAAATCAACAACTTATATACGAGTTTTCGTATTAAAGATGAATATTATCCTGCAGTGGACAATGTGACGCTTGAACTTAATAAAAACGAAATACTTGCAATAGTTGGTGAATCAGGTTGTGGAAAAAGTACACTTGCGACATCTGTTATAGGATTGCATAACCCTATAAATACAAAATCGGAAGGGGAAATTATCTACAAGGGAAAAAATTTACTTACTTTGACTGAAGCAGAGTATAATGAAGTAAGAGGAAATGATATAGGGATGATATTTCAGGATCCCCTATCAGCATTGAATCCTCTGATGAGAGTGGAAGAACAGATAGAAGAAGGGCTTATTTATCATACTAAGCTTACAAAAGCTCAGAGAAAAGAACGTGTTCAGGAATTACTTGTACAGGTTGGAATACCTAAGCCTGAAAGAGTGGCACGACAGTTTCCGCATGAGCTTTCAGGAGGAATGAGACAACGTGTGATGACTGCAATTGCGCTTTCATGTAAACCTGCGATTATAATAGCTGATGAACCAACAACAGCGCTTGACGTTACGATACAGGCACAAATACTGGATCTGCTTAAATCGCTTCAGGAAGAGATACAGGCAGGTATAATACTGATTACACATGATTTGGGAGTAGTTGCAGAAATGGCAGATAGAGTTGCTGTAATGTATGCGGGGCAAGTAGTTGAAATAGCTTCTGTCGATGAATTGTTTAATAATCCAAAACATCCTTATACAAGATCATTACTGAATTCCATACCACAGATGGATCAGGAAACAGACACATTACATGTAATACAAGGAACGGTACCATCTCTTAAAAATCTAAAGAGAACAGGCTGCAGATTTGCACCTAGAATACCATGGATTGGAAATGAGGAACATGAAGAAAATCCGGAAATGCATGAAATCTCGCCTGGACATTTCGTAAGATGTACATGTTGGAAGAATTTCTATTTCAATGATAACAATGAAGAAAAAATAAATAATCATGAATCGGAGGAAGTATAAGATGAGCTTTATTGATATTAAGAATTTAAAGGTTCATTATCCTATTCGAGGCGGTTTTTTTAATAGAATTGTAGATCATGTTTACGCAGTAGATGGTGTAGATTTGATGATAGAAAAAGGAAAAACATATGGTCTTGTAGGAGAATCTGGATCAGGAAAATCAACGATTGGAAAAGCAATTATAGGACTTGAAAAAATAAAGGATGGGACGATTACATACGAAGGAAAAGTAATTGAGAAAAAAAGAAACAGAAAATCAGACTATAACCAAAATATTCAGATGATATTTCAGGATTCACTTTCAAGTTTGAATCCGAAAAAGAGAATAATTGATATTATAGCTGAACCATTGAGAAACTTTGAAAATCTTACTGATAAGGAAGAAAGAAGAAGAGTGTCTGAGCTTCTTGAAATAGTTGGAATGACTGATGATGCACTATATAAATATCCTCATGAATTTTCCGGAGGACAAAGACAGAGAATTGGAGTTGCAAGAGCAGTAGCAATAAAACCTAAACTGATTATTGCTGATGAACCTGTTTCGGCTCTTGATTTGTCAGTTCAGGCACAAGTTCTGAACTATATGAAGGAAATTCAGAAACAGTTTGGATTGAGTTACCTGTTTATTTCGCATGACCTTGGAGTTGTAAAACATATGTGTGATCATATATCTATAATGTATAGAGGACGTTTTGTAGAAACTGGAAAAAGGGATGATATTTACAACAATCCACAGCATATATATACAAAGAGACTTATAGCTGCTATTCCTGAAGTAAATCCTAATCATAGGGAGTCAAATAAGTCAAAGAGACTTGCAGTTGAAAAGGAATATAAGGAAAACGAGCTGGAATATTATGATAAAAATGGAAAAGTATATGATTTGCAGAAATTAACAGATACTCATTATGTTGCCTTGGCACATAAGGTAAAAGGAGGAGAAAAGTAAAATGTGGAAAACAGTATTGAGAAGAGTATTGGTAATGATACCTCAATTATTCATATTGAGTATATTGATATTTATACTCGCCAAGAAAATGCCGGGAGATCCTTTTACTGGATTGATAACGCCTCAGACAAGTCCGGCTGTATTGGAAGAACTGAGAAGAAAAGCAGGATTTTATGATCCTTGGCATGTACAGTATATAAGATGGATGGGAAATGCCTTTAAAGGTAATTTTGGGATGAGCTATACTTATAAACTGCCTGTAAGTACATTAATAGGGCAGAGAGTAAATAATACATTTATATTATCCCTGTTCAGTATGATACTTACATATATGCTGGCAATACCTTTAGGAGTACTTTCAGGAAGATATCAAAATTCACTTCTTGACAGAGGGGTTACATTATATAACTATGTGAGCTATACTATACCTACATTTGTATTGTCACTTATAATGGTATGGTTCTTTGGATATACTTTAGGATGGTTTCCTACTACGGGATCAGTTACAATTGGTCTGACACCTGGAACATTTAAATATTTTATTGACAGAATACATCATATAATGCTGCCGGCGATAACTTATGCACTATTGGCTACAACGAGTACTATACAATATTTGAGAAATGAAATAATTGATGCAAAATCACTTGATTATGTAAAAACAGCGAGAAGTAAAGGTGTACCTGAAAATGTAGTGTATTCAAGACATATATTTAGAAACTCGATTTTACCGATAGCTGCATTCTTTGGATATTCAATTACTGGACTTTTAAGTGGATCAATATTTATAGAAAGAATATTCAGCTATCCAGGAATGGGAAATCTGTTTATATCGTCTATCGGATCAAGAGATTACAGTGTAGTTACTGCATTGATATTATTGTTCGGATTTTTAACATTGATGGGAAGTTTACTGTCAGATATTATTTTAAGTATAGTAGACCCAAGAATCAGAATAGAGTAGGTGGTATAAAGTGAGTAAAATAAAAAAAGATAAGAATGTAAATACAGAAAATAATAGTATAACTGTCAGTGAAAAACCAACAGGATTTAATGTAATATTAAGAGAAATAAAAAAAGATAAATTTGCTATAATTTCATTAATAATTTTAGGAGTACTATTTTTAACAATATTCATTGGAGCGTTTCTGACAAATCAGGAAGCAGTAATGAAAATAAGCCTTCTTGATAAATATGCAGCACCTGGTGAAGGATTTTACCTTGGAGCAGATTCTGGAGGAAGGGATATTCTGGGACAGCTTATAATTGGAGCTAGAAACTCTATTATTATAGGAGTTACTGTTACAGTTCTGACATCAGGAATAGGAATAGTTGTAGGACTTGTAGCAGGGTATTATGGTGGAATAGTAGATGATCTTATAATGAGATTAATAGATTTTATTATGATATTGCCGACATTGATGCTTGTAATAGTATTCATAACTATCGTTCCAAAATATAACATTATGACTTTTGTTTTCATAATGACGGCTTTCTACTGGGTAGGAACAGCCAGACTTATAAGAAGTAAGGCTCTTTCAGAAAGTAGAAGGGATTATGTTCACGCTTCAAAAACAATGGGAACGAGTGATTTTAAGATAATATTCAGAGAAGTACTGCCAAATATAAGTTCAATTATAATAGTTGATTCAACATTGGCTTTAGCAGGTAATATAGGAATAGAGACAGGACTTAGTTTCCTTGGTTTTGGATTACCGCCTTCAATACCTAGTTTGGGAACACTTGTAGGATATGCAACAGATCCGGAAGTGCTATCTTCAAAACTTTGGATATGGCTTCCTGCATCAATACTGATATTAATAATGATGCTTTGTATTAACTATGTGGGACAAGCTTTAAAGAGAGCAGCAGATGCAAGACAGAGATTAGGATAATTTTAATATTATTCGATTTATTGAAAAATAGAAAATGGAAATATGAAACGGAGTGTTTAACTAAAGTAAAGAATGTATATTTAAAATGCATATTATTAAACATTCCGTTTTTTTGAAAAAATTTCAAGAATGTACAAATAAATAAAATATAAAAAATCAGGAGGTAAAAAAAATGAACAGACGAAAGATGCTCATGTTATTTTTATTAACAATTATGTTATTGGTAACAGCATGCGGTCCAGGGGAAAAGAAAAGTAAGACGGGAGGAAAAGAAAATGAAAATGTGGCATTTCCAGTTGAAACAGCAAATGATGCAGCTCCAGTAAAGGATGCCTTTTTAAAAGTTGCAATAGTAAAGGATTCACCATTAGTAGGACTTTTAAATGATGCACTTTATTCAGACGGTTATGATGGAATCCTTATAGACAACTTTTTAGGTGCAGGTATATTTGAAACAGATGAAAATTTTGAAGTTACAGACGGAGGAATTGCAACTTTAACAGTAGATGCTCCAAATAAAAAGGTTACAATAAAAATAAAAGATGGAATGAAGTGGTCAGATGGGCAACCTGTAGTTGCAGATGATGTAATCTATACATATGAAATTATTGGGAATAAAGATTATACAGGGATAAGATATACTGATGATAATGAAAAGATAATAGGGATGAAGGAATATCACGAAGGAAAAGCTTCAAGCATATCAGGAATAAAAAAAGTGGATAACAGTACAGTTGAAATTTCCTTTAGTGAGATTGGACAGGGAGTGTACACAATAGGAAATGGTCTTATAGGATATGCTCTTCCAAAACATTATTTAAAGGATATACCTATAAAAGATCTTGAAACATCGGATAAAGTAAGACAGAAAATAGTAACAACAGGACCTTATACAATTGAAAAGACAGTACATGGAGAAAGCTTAGAACTTAAGGCAAATCCATATTTCTATAAAGGTAAACCAAAAACTGAAAAGGTTACAGTAGAAATTGTAAACTCACAGACTATAGTTTCAGCTTTGAAGGCAGGAAAATATGATATAGCTTATCAAATACCTACAGATCTATATAAAACATTTAAAGATCTGGATAATCTTCAAATTCTTGGAAGACAGGAACTGTACTACTCGTATATGGGATTCAAAGTAGGAAAATTTGATAAAGCAAAAGGTATGAGCGTAGTAGATCCAAATGCAAAAATGTCAGATATAAAATTGAGACAGGCACTTGCTTATGGACTTGATGTAGAACAGATGGTAAAAGCATTCTATCACGGATTAAGAGAAAGAGCGACAACATCAATACCTCCTGTATTTAAGAAATATTATACAAAAGATATAGAAGGATTCCCTTATAACCCTGAAAAAGCAAAACAGCTTTTAGACGAAGCAGGATACAAGGATGTAAACGGAGACGGATACAGAGAAGATAAAAATGGAAAACCATTTGAAGTAAGAATAGCTTCAATGGCAGGAGGAGACATAGCAGAACCGTTAGTACAGTTCTATATACAGCAATGGAAGGAAATAGGAATAAAAGGTGTTCTTACAACAGGAAGACTTATAGAATTTAACAGTTTCTATGAAAAAGTAAAAGCCGATGATCCTGAAATAGATGTGTTCTTTGCAGCATGGGGAACTGGAAGTGATTTAAATGCAATGAAGTTAAAAGGTCTACGTGCACCATTTAACTATCCACGTTTTGTTTCTGAAGAAAATACAAAACTTATGGAAGATACTGCAAACCCTAAGACATTGACAGATCCTAACTATAAGGCTGAAGCATATAAAAGATGGTTAGCATACTATATAAATCAGGCGGTTGAAGTACCTCTAACATATAGATATGAAGTATTCCCTATAAACAAAAGGGTAAAAAACTATAATATTTCATATGCAAGTCAAAGCCAGTGGGCAGTACACTTAATAGAACTGACAGCGGCAGAACCTATAAAATCAACTAAATAACATTAAGTAAGCAATATATGGATTTTTAGTTTTATAATAATATATAAGTTTATAAATTACAAAAAAAACTGTGCTTTTTAGTCTTTAAAAAAGATTGAAGGTGCAGTTTTTTGTTATTTTTTTCAATTATTGTTATAAAATTATAAAAAATTTTGAAAAAGATTTGCTAAATTAAAAAAAAGGTGGTAAACTTTATATGTAAATTTATAAAAT
>CAJPML010000065.1 GCA_905371725.1 Leptotrichia sp. oral taxon 215 | reverse complement strand
CTATTTTCTTATTTTGAGCTACTTACTTTTTTACCTTTTTTAAAGTATTTTCTTTTTCATGTATTTCCACAGAATAACCATCAAAGCTATCATAATTACTGTAATTATTGCTAATGTGGCAAAACCTTTATTCTGAAATGGAAGGAGAATATTCATTCCATAAAACCCAAATATCATATTCGGAACTGTAATCAGTATAGTTGCAGCTGCAAGAAACTTCATTGTTATATTCATATTATTCCCAATATAGGAAGAATAGGTCTCCCTCGTTGTCTTACAGATTTCGCAGTATGAAGAAGATAAATCTGTTGTAAAATTAATTTCCTGCAGTATTCTTACCATGTATTCATCGTATTTTTCAAATTCAGGTTCTTCATTTAAATTTTCAATAACAAAACTCAGATTCCTCAATGCAATATTATAAATATAGAATCCCTGTTCAACTTCTGCCAGTGATATCAGTTTTTCATTGCTCTGTTGTTCTCTTAATATTGTTTCTATCTGGTCATGCTCTCCAATTAAAAAACGCACGTATTTATAAAGACTTTGCGATACTTTATGCAGCATCGTAATGAGAAATTTATTTATTTCAATTTCATTATTTGTTTTTGTATACTCCTCAACAAAATTATGAAACTCATCAAAATAATTTTCATCTATAATTGTTAATTTCTCTTCCTTTTTTAATATTACAAGTGGAGAAATTTCACACCAGAAATATTTTTCATCTTTATTATTAGATTCAATTTTTGGATAATAAAGTTTGTAAATTTCCCAGTCAGACTTGGAAATTCTTGGAGTGAAAATCTCTTCATTTGTAATATTCTTTATTTTTTCTTCCGGTATCTGAAATGTTTCAGATAATATCTGATAATCTTCCTCCATTAACTTATGTGCATATACTATGCTTTTATTTTCCTCTGAATAAATCTTTTTTATCATAATTTAATTTTATCTCCTTAACTTTTCCTTCAATCTTTAAGTTTCTTGTCTTTTTTAACAATATGCTTCCTTAAAACAATGTCTGCTGATTTGTTGCTGACAATTCAGGCACACAATTGTAGGTTTTCAGTAAGTCCATTACTGTTTTATTTAATTTTGTTCTTTTCACTAGATCTTCCACTGATAAAAATTCTCCTACTTTTCTTTCGTTTACAACATTAATTGCAACCGCTTCACCAAGTCCATCCATTGCAATTAGAGGCATTCTTATTTTTCCATCTTCAATAGTAAAATGAGTAGCTTCTGATTTATAAATATCTATCTGCATAAGCTCAATTTTTCTATAATGCATCTCAATCAGAATTTCATACAGGAACAGTTCCTGTTTTTCCTTTGCATTAAGGTTACCTCTTGCATCAAGTTCCCTTTTTGCTTTTTTTAGTTCGTCCACAGGCTTAAACATTGCAGTCATTTTAAAATCAGCGGCCTTTCTGTTCAAAAATGCAGTATAAAATTCAAGTGGATAATAAACTTTAAAATAAGCTATTCTCACTGCCATCATAACGTAAGCAACCGCATGTCCTTTAGGGAACATGTACTTTATCTTTTCACACGAATCAATATACCACTGTTTTACCTTATGTTTTTTCATTATTTCTGAATATTCTTTCCATTTTTCAGGATTTTTAGTAGGCTGACCTTTTCTGACAAATTCCATTATCGTAAAGGCAACTGATTTATCAAGACCGTTATCAATCAGATAGTTCATAATGTCATCACGGACTGTTATTATTTCACTTAAGGTAGCAATCCCCTGTCTTACATATTCCTGCGCATTATTCAGCCATACATCAGTTCCATGGGAAAGTCCTGATATTCTTACTAATTCCGCAAATGTCTTAGGCTTCGTATCCATAAGCATCTGTTTTACAAATGATGTCCCAAATTCAGGTATTCCTGATGACCCTGTTTTAGAATCAATTTCCTGAGGAGTAACACCAAGTGCATCTGTCCCGCTGAACAGGCTCATAACCTTTTCATCATCAAGTGGAATACTGTAAATATCCACCCCTGTTAAATCCTGCAGTATTCTCAATGTAGTCGGATCGTCATGTCCCAGTATATCAAGTTTTACAAGCTGTTCATCCATTACGTGATAGTCAAAGTGAGTTGTCTTGGACTCGGCATTCATATCGTTTGCAGGTCTCTGAATAGGACAGAAGTCATATATGGACTTATCAGCCGGTACTACAATCATACCTCCGGGATGCTGTCCTGTCGTTTTTCTTGCTCCCTCGCATCCTTTTGCAATCCTTGTAAGTTCAGCTTTTCTTTTACTTATTTCAGGTGTCCCCTCTACTTCCTCAAAATATTTTTTCACATATCCGAAAGCATTTTTTTCTGCAAGAGTGGCGATAGTCCCTGCCCTGAATACATTTTCTGAACCGAACAGTTCTTCCGTATATTTATGTATTTCACCCTGATATTCTCCTGAAAAGTTCAAATCAATATCAGGAACCTTGTCACCGTCAAATCCCATAAATACTTCAAAAGGTATCGCATGACCGTCTTTTATATATTGAGTTCCGCACTCAGGACACACCTTATCAGGCAGGTCAGGCCCACTTCCTTCAAACTCTATAAATTCAGTATGTTTACAGTTAGGACATCTGTAATGTGGATAAAGTCCGTTCACTTCCGTTATTCCCATCAAATATGCCACGATAGATGATCCTACCGATCCTCTTGACCCTACTAAATATCCATTATCAAGAGACTTTTTAACAAGCTTCTGGGCTATAAGGTAAAGAACTGCAAATCCATTTCCTATTATTGAATTCAGCTCCTTTTCTATTCTTTCCTTCAGATGCTCGGGAACATTTTTTCCATACAGCTCATTCAGTTTTGTATAAGTCATCTGTCTTACTTCCTCTTCTGCACCTTCTATTTTCGGAGGATAGAATCCTGTAGGTATAGGTCTTACATTTTCTATCATATCGTTTATTTTATGAGTATTTTCTACGACTACTTCATATGCTTTTTCTTCTCCTAAATATGAAAATTCTTCCAGCATTTCATCTGTTGTTCTTAAAAACAGCCTTTTATCGTAAGAAAATATACGCCGTCCCATTCCGCTTCCTAAAATAAGTACGCTACGGTTAATCGCTTCCCTTTCTTCCAGATAATGGGCATCTCCTGTAGCTACTACTATTTTTC
This sequence comes from Leptotrichia sp. oral taxon 215, assembly GCA_905371725.1. GTDB lineage: Bacteria > Fusobacteriota > Fusobacteriia > Fusobacteriales > Leptotrichiaceae > Leptotrichia_A. The sequence continues at coordinate 3,115 of CAJPML010000065.1, read as the reverse complement.
CAAGTTTTTTTCCAAGATCATAGAAATAATTATTCATTTCCACAATTTTATCAAGGCTCTCAACATCTCCAGTACCTTCCAGATCAATATAATTTGTCAGAGGATGTATTTCAATGTAATCATAAAATTTTGCCCTCTCTTCAATATCATTCAAATCTGACCCACGTATAAACATATTCGCAAGCTCACCGTTATTTCCAAATACTGCAGATGCCGAACTTGCAATCAGAAGATTTTCCCTCTTTTCATTTAACAATGATTTAGGTATTCTCGGCTTTCTGTTACCAAAAAATTCAATATGGCTTCTCGATACAAGCTCATAAAGATCCCTTAGTCCTGCCTGATTTTTTACAAGTATCATTGTATTAAGCGTTTCTGCATTCTGTATATTTGTTTCCAGTTCCCTGCTTATTTCTGTAAGTTTCAGGATTCCCTTACTCAGCACCATATTCAGAAATTTCTGAAATATTTCAGCAGTTGCCTTTGCATCATCTACTGCCCTATGGTGATTATCAAGGGAAATATTAAAATAATTGGCTATATTCTTAAGACCGAATCTCTTCTGGTCATGCAGCAGCACTCTTGCCCAGTGCAATGTATCTATAACGCTTGGAGAGTATTCCAGCCCTTGATTTTTAGCCTTCTGGTTGATAAATCCCACATCAAACTTGGCATTATGTGCTACAACTGTAGTATCCTTACAGAATTTTAAAAATTCAGGAAGCACAGTTTCAATGTTATCAGCATCCTTCACCATATCATTTGTAATATTTGTAAGCCTTGTAATCTCTTCCGGAATACTCATTTCAGGATTTATAAACATAGAAAATTCATCTATTATTTCTTTTCCTTTTAATTTAATTGCTCCAATTTCAATTATTTTATCGTTATAAGGATCAAGCCCTGTCGTCTCTATATCAAATACAACATAAACTTCTTCTTCTATCAGTTTATCAGATGGCTTTGTTATCATATCTTGCTCATCATCGACAACATAGGCTTCCATTCCAAAAATTATTTTAAAATTTTCATTTGACTCCTTATATGCAAATGGAAAAGAATGCACCACTCCAAAATCTGTAACTGCAATTGCCTCATGTCCAAATTCCTTTGCCCTCTTTGCAAGGTCCTTTGCAGAAACCACTCCGCTCATTTCACTCATGTTTGTATGGGCATGAAGCTCTATTCTTTTCTTTTCGGCATTGTCTTTTCTTTCAATCATTTTAGGCTCTATTTTGTCAATCTTCTTTGCATTTATATAGTGTTCTCCGGTAAATCTGTCTATTTCAAATCTTCCTGTTACTTTTACCCAGTCATTCAGACCTATTTTCAATTCTTCGGCATTTTTCAGAAAAATCCTGCAACCTATGGAATCTGTATAATCAGTAATTATGAAGTCACATTTTATATTTCCATTTTTTGTTTCAGAAATATCTATATGAAAAATATGCCCTTCAAGTGCAACTTCCTCATTCAGGTTTAAGCTATCAAGCACTTTGAATTCACTTGTTTTTCTGTCAGCCACTTTTTTTCTGTAATCACTATGTACTGTATTTCCTTTATTTCCATTCCATTTTTCCTTTGTTTCTTCCTTTGGAGGTTCAAATACAGGAAGCTCTTCCACTTTCACAGCTTTTTCCAGATTTCTCTTCTTTTCTTCTATCATTTTATGAATTTCTTCAAAATCTCCACTTGTAAATTCCAGATTAAAGTTTTTTCCTGTAGTATTATATATTCTCTGTTTCAGTTCACTCAGTATATCAGAATTTCTTCCATGTTCTATCAGATGTTCTGACGGAAGTTTTATGAAAATATTATCCTCAATATTATCCACTTCATAATTGGCAAAAATATACTGATGTCTTGCACTTTCAGATTTATAATTATCAATGATAAATCTTATAAAGCCATTTACATCACTTTCAAGAGTTTCAGTTTCAACTGTTATTTTCATGCTGAGCTTAAGATCGGTACCAAAACTTTTGTACATCAGCTTACGTAAATCTGCCAGTTCTTCATTTGCATTGTAATCATTCACTTTTACATGTATCTCGATTTCCTTCTTTTTTGAAAACAGGTTTACATGTTCTATTCTAAAACTTTTCATATCATACTTTGCCGTAAAATCATTTGACGGCTTTAATTTTAAATACTTTGCTGACATTTTATCTTTACCTTTGCTTTCTATGTTTATTTTATGATTTTATTTTTTTATATTATACAATATCCAAAAAATTATTACAAAAGTTTTTGGTTAGTAAAAAAATAAAAAATTGCTTAAAAAAGTAAAATATTTCAGATATGAAAATATATTTTTTATATGATTCGACTTCTATTTTTACTTTTAAAGCAATTTTTATATTATTGTGATGTAAATTTTCTCAAGAAATTATTTAGTAATACTAAACATATTTTCCCATTTAGTTATTGACTCAGGTAAAATCTTTTTATATTTTTCATAAAATAAAAGTAATTCATTTCGTGTTATTTCTTCACAGTTTCTTACCTTATCTATATCTTTTACTTCAGAAGCATATAAATAAACAATATAACCCTCATTAATATATTGTTCATACTCCTTTGCATCCAGCGATGTTCTTTTTCCACCTTTAACTTGAACTACTGATTTTCTTATATTGTTTAAATCTCTTGATATAAATTCACATTCTATTTTTATTGTTGTAGAATGCTTAGCAATTGAATTTGATAATAAATAATAATTTTTTTCTAACTGAATATATGATATAACTAATTCCTCTAAATCAAAATCTGGAAGGTTATCAATAAATTCACCATTTTCTTTTTTATATTTATAAAGCTCTTTTCCTGATAATTCATTGAAAATGTATTTTGAATATTCCTTTATGATATCATTATCACTCTTTATTCTTTCGCATATTCCACCATTAGGTCTAGTAAATGAAGCTTTAATCTGACCAGGAACTTCCAAACCAACTTTATAAGCTTCAACAGGAACAACCGCACCTACATCAATATCCTCTCTATTTTTAGAAATAGCTTTTCCTTCAGCTCTACATATCCAGTAATTTCCTTCAAGATCTCTTGTCCAAAATAAATCATTCTTTTCTGTTTCTTTAAATACATTTAATGCATG
>CAJPML010000064.1 GCA_905371725.1 Leptotrichia sp. oral taxon 215 | reverse complement strand
ATTTTATCACCATTTATACGGTAAATTTTTTCAGGATTTATTTTTATATTGTTTACTTTTCCTGAAGTCATTACAAAGGATTTTATTCCTAATTTTTTTATTCTCTCCACATTTCCTTTATAAGTATGGCCCCACGGATATGAAAGAAATTCTGCTTTTTTATTTAATTTTTCCTCTATCAGCCTTTTATTTTCTGTTATTTCAAACTCTACTTTTTTTTCAAATTCTTCTTCAGAAATTTCTTCAAAAAATTCTTTTTTCTGCATTTTAAAGAGTTTATTTAAAAATATTTTCTTTTCTTTGGAAGATTTACTTATAAACTCTCCAGAATTTACAAATTCCCTATACTTATCCATAAATCCTTCTTTCAGTTTCATACCTTTTATGGAAATCTGGCTCCTTATTTTAAATACAGGCAATCCTGTAAAATCTAAGTCTCTGAAATCCTTTATTTCATCTTTTTCCTTTTTTGAAAGACCTTCCCTGAAAATTGAAAAATATTCCCTTTTTACAAAATTTCCTTCCATCTTTTCAAAAAATCCTTTTATTTCTGCCTTTCTTATTGTCGGATAATGAGAATGTGTATGCAGTTGAAAATCTACGAGTCCACTTTCATACATTTCCCTTATTTCATTCCAGTTTAGATAATCCTTGTCATTTTCTATGTAGACTGTATTAAGAAAAATGGTAGCCTTTATATTGTATTTCTTCAAGATAGGAAAAGCTTTAGTATAATTATTTTTGTATCCATCATCAAAGGTCACGAGTATACTTTTTTCATCAAGAATATAGTTCATTTTTTCAAGTTCTTCCATTTTATATGTCTTCATATCTTTTATATATTCCATATGCTTTTCAAATTCTTTTTCTGATATTATCCCTTCTGTTTTTTCAGGAAAAACATTATGATACATAAGACATGCTACTGACTTTCTTTTATATTTATAATAGAAATATGAAAAAATTAAAATTACGGCTAATCCTGCTAACAGTAAGTACATCCTATTTTACCTTTCCAAATAATTTTAAAAATTTGTATCTTATTTTCTTTATCATCCTGTCTATCTTAAAATCAAGGACACTATTCCTTCCTTTTCTGCTAAAATGAACATGTCTCTTATCACCAATATGTTCTACGTATTTTTCTTTAAAATAGATGGTTCTGTAGTTTCTATCCTTATAAAATTTAGACAGTTCTATTTCATAAAGTTTATCCTTCAATTTTTCATGAGAACCAAATAGATCATGGTCAGATTTTCTCCTAAGTCCAGGATTATACGTAAAAATCTCATCTTTTACTTCATAAAATTTTTCTCCTTCTCCTGAAACATATTCTTCTTTCTTAAAAAAACCTTCCTTAAAATCCTTCTTACTTCGTAATCCAACAGTAAGCAGGTCAGGATCCTCCTTAAGAAGTTTCATTGACTTTTCAATAAATCCCTTTTTTAGAAATAGCCAGTCATCTTCGCAATGAAATACATATTCGGTATCAACTTCGTTATAGGCCTTATCTATTGATCTTAACTGACCTTCTCTTGTCTCATTTATTATCAGGCAGAAATTATGCTTATTTTTCCCATTTTTATATCGGGAAATAAGATTTTCCAATTTTTTTCCTTCTGTACTGTCTTCTGTTATTATTATCTTTTTTATTGGATAAGTATTTTTTTCAAAAAAACTGTCTAAAGTTCTCTTAAGCAAATCGAATCTTCCGCAGCTTGTTATTACCAGAGTAACTTCCTCCATAGTTTTTATCCTTTCCCAGCAGTTTATTTTACCTTTCCGAATAGTTTCAAAAACGTATATCTTATCTTTTTTATCATTCTATCTATTTTAAAATCCAAAACGCTGTTTTTTCCTCTTTTACTAAAGTGGACATGTCTTTTGTTACCTATATGTTCCACAAATGGATTTACAAAGGAAATCATCTTATATCCTCTTTCCTTGTAAAATTTTGACAGTTCAGCTTCCCACAGTTTTCCTTCAAGCTTTTCATGGGATCCAAACAGATCGCATACATCCTTTCTTCTAAGTCCAGGATTATATGTAAATACATCTTCCAGTATTTCAAAATACTCCTCTCCGTTAGATGCCATGTAGTTTTCTTTTGAAATAGGAATTCTCGAACAGTCTTCCCTTGATCTTAATCCAACTACCGCTATTTTAGGATTTTCTATGAGCATATCCATAGATTTTTCTATAAATCCTTCCCTTAAAAATTCCCAATCATCTTCGCAATGAAAAACATACTCCGTATCTACTTCCTTATAAGCTTTATCTATGGACTTTATTTGTCCTATTCTTGTTTCATTTACTATTAATTTAAAATTTTGATTTTTGTATTTGGAAACCAGTTTTTCCAATTTCTTTCCTTCTGTACTATCTTCTGTTATTATTATTTTTTTTATTGGATAAGTATTTTTTTCAAAGAAACTGTCTAAAGTTCTCTTAAGTAAATCAAACCTTCCGCAGCTCGTTATTACCAAACTGACATCCTTCATGATCATTCAGTCCTTTCTCTGCTTTTTTCTTTCCCTGTTTTATTACCTTAGCTAAAAATTCATCATTTTCAGCCAATCCACTTCTATCATTTTCCTTATGATAAATATGGTAGGTCAGAGCACCAAATTTCAATCTTTTTTTTCCTATACTATTATTGAAAAGTCTAACTGCAATTTCGCTATCTTCACGTCCCCAGCCCTGAATTTTTTCTTCAAAGCCGTTTACTTTTACTAAATCTTCCCTGAAGAAGGACATATTGCACCCCCTTATTCCTGAAAGTTTCTTATCTTTTTTAGCAAAAATTTTTGAAAGCAGTCTATTTCTTACTGTATTTGCTTTGTTTTTATATCCCTTTTCAAATAATACTTTTGGAAATACAGGCAATTTTCCCTTCAATATTTCTTTGGATTTTTCTTCAGATATTATTACTCTTGATCCCTGAATAAAATATCCATTTTCCATATTTTCAATATGATCCTGTATAAAATGTCTTTCTAAAATCAGATCTCCATCTATTATTATGACGTATTTCCCTGATGTTTTTGCTATAGCTTTGTTTCTTGACATTGAAAGCCTGAATCCATCATCTTCCTGCCATGAATGTTCTATTTTAATATTCGGATTACTTTCCTTTATTTTCTTTACAAGACTGGCTGTATCCTCACGTGATCCATCATCTGCCACTATTATTTCTTTTGGAAGGACAGTCTGTCTTAATACACTGTTCAGGCATATTTCAAGAGCCTGTGGCCAGTTATATGTTGTAACAATGAGGGAAGTATCCTTTCCCAATGTTTTAAAATACTGTTCCCTTAATTTTGTGTACTTTGTCATAGTGTAAATAGAACTATACTTTGCAAGAAGGTATCCTTCATAACCATCAAGAAATCCCAGCTGTAAAATATACATTCTTATAAATCTGAAAAGCATTTTCGAGTAAATCTTTACAATTCCTGATTTCTTATGTTCCTTCATATACTGTGTGGCACTCTCGGAAGTATATCTGTTAAGCTTTTCCAGAAACTGCTCTATATTGTCATAGGTATAGTGAATTATGAGTTCATTTATTTTTCCTATTCTGCTGTTTTCAGCTATTTCATATTTTTCATGAACCTCCCTGTCGCTTATCCTGACTTTTCCTTTTTTCCAGAGCCTTATTACATAATCGTCCCATCCACCATACTTTATTTCTTTTCCAAAGCATATGTTTCTCAATTTTATTTTATATACATCGGAATCTGAATTCCCATTTATTATATCCTTTATTTTATCCTTTAGTTCTATAGATACGACTTCATCAGCATCTATTAAAAGAATCCAGTCGCCACTGCATTTTTCAAGTACTGAGTTTTTCTGCGGACCGTATCCTTTCCATTTCTCAATAAAAACTTGTGCTCCCTTGGCCTTTGCAATTTCTACTGTCCTGTCAGAACTTTCACTGTCCACCACTATTATTTCATCAGCTATTTCCTTTACAGAATCCAACGTTTTTCCTATTCTATTTTCCTCATTATACGTTATTATCCCTACTGATAATTTCATCGAATTTCCCCTTAATTCTAATTTTTTACCTTTTGATTTCTAAAATCATCCCTTATTATTTGAAAATATATCCCAATTTTCTTTATATATTTCTTTATTCCTTTTAAATGTTTTGTTTTTAAAAATAGAAACGGTCTACTTCCTTTCCATGAATGATGCCACCAGTGAACTGCATATGTATTACCTGTTACCATATTTTCACTGAATTTTTGTTTTGGAAGAAAAGGATAGAAATATTCCTTCCTGTAAACGTATATCCCATTTTTCTCATCTTTTATTTCATCTTTTGAAAAATCAAACATAAAATGCTTTTTGAGTATATATTTTGTTATTTGTGGCAAAGTAAATAAAGGGCTTGAATATATTTCATTATCATAAAAATTTATCATTTTTTTTAAAAATTCGCTTTTAGCAGCAACTCCAAAAAGTCCCATTCCAATACCATCATCACTTTCATATCCTGTAAAAAATTCTATATTTTCACTTTCAAACAAAGGAGAAAAATCTTTTACTATTTCCATATCCGTATCTAGATATATTCCCCCATTTTCATATAAATAATGAATTCTTACATAATCGGCAATATATGCCCAAAGTTTTCTTTTATAGCATTCCCTTAAAAAACTGTTTTTCTCTATATGATTTTCTAAATCAAAATTTTTCTCATTTATTTCAACAATTTCATAATCTGGCATTTTTTCCTGCCAAGATTTCAGACACTTGTGAAAAATCTCAGGCTTTTCATCATTCCCTATCCAGACATAATGAAGCCTTTTAGGTATCTGTGCCATCATTTATCCTCTTTTCACTTTAAACTTATTTCTACATTTTTTCAGGAAATTTCCTCCTGTATAATACACTCCTCCTGTATAATACAATATATACAGTTCTAAATTTTCAAACTTTTTTGATTTTATCTTGAAAAGATAATCTTTGCAGTCTTTCCTGAACTGCCTATATATCTTTTTAAATACATCTTTTCTTCCGCACTGTACAGCTTTTTTCATTGAACTTTTATAATATCTCTTTATCATGTAGAATATTATCTTTTTTGTTTCAGAATCCTTTTCGTTCTTATATTTTTCAAGAAGCTCCTTCACATTTTCAAAAATATCCTCTACATGAGTTATATTTAAAACTGACATTATGCTTCCACTTCTAGCTCTGTAATATCCAAATATTTCATCTGTTATTTTTAACTTCTTTGCATGATAAAACACATCGATTGAAAAAACTTCATCTTCATTGGACCTTCTACCTGTCGGAAAATAAATACCGTTATCTATAAGCAGTTTTCTGCTGTACAAATATATCGGAAGTCTTACATTCCAGAATTTTTCTTTTATTGATTTTATCATATATTCTTTCCCTGAAACTATTTTACCGATAAGCTCCCTCGGAATTCTTTCATCCAGAACTTCTTCCTTCGTAAATTCACTGTAGGCTTTTTCCTTTCCTACTACGATATCTATTTTTTCTTCATTTTTATAATCTTCTTCAAGTTGTCTTATTATTTTCTCAAATGAAACCGTATCAATCCAGTCATCACTGTCAAGAAAATATATATAATCTCCTGTACTTGCTTTGATTCCTGTATTTCTGGCTGCACTTGCACCTTGATTTTCCTGTGTTATAACTTTTATTCTACCATTATTTTCAGTATATTCTTTAAGTATATCCTTTGTTCTGTCTGTAGAACCGTCATTTACTACTATTATCTCATTTTCTATATTCCTAATGTTTATTACACTATCAATACACTGTTTTATATATTTTTCTGTATTATACGCAGGTATTATAATACTTAACTTCATTTAAAACTCCTTTTGACATATATTATACTTTTTAACATCGTTTATTTTTTAATAAATTACAACTTCTAAAATCAATTTTATGACTTTATTTTTTTAATTTTTTTGTCTATACTTTTCTTTATTCTTGTTATTATTTTCTGTAATTTATTTTCACCATGTTCAGCTAAAAATTTTTTGTAATTTTTTTCAAAAACAGTATTTTCTTTTTTGTATTCTGTTGAATGCTTTATTATAATTTTATATAGTCTGTGAATTTCATCTTCCAGAAGCTTTTTTGTCCTGCTATCTGTTTCAGTAAGCATAAAATTATAAATCTCATTTATATTTTTTTCCATATCCTGATAGTTTTTTAGAGATTTTGTCGACATGATGCTTTTTTCACGCTGCAGGTAATTATAGTAATAAATTCCATAAAACCTTACCTTTGATGCCTTTAAAAGCGTTTCAACAGTAAAAATCTCATCTTCATGCATTCTTCCTTTT
>CAJPML010000063.1 GCA_905371725.1 Leptotrichia sp. oral taxon 215 | reverse complement strand
CTTTCACAAAGATAAAATAGGTCTAATTTTTATAAAAATTTAGGGCAGCATTTATTCTTGCTAAATATCGTTTCCATGCTTAGTTATTGTCTCTCGCTGCAGGATAAAAAAAATTTTCCTGAATACTGTATTCGCCATTAACCAGCTGCATTTTTTCTCATTATTTCATCAAAGACAATATCGCTGAGCCACTTGCTGAAATTTGAATTGTTTGTCCATTGACCAAATAATTCCATATTATCAGCCATAATAATTCTAAAGACTTCTTTTAAAGCTGACTGGTATTCCCTCTTGATATTTTCAATATCCGAATTTTTAAGAGCGTTTTTAAACTTTTCATTCTTCATTACCATTTCTGGCAACTCTTTTATCTGTCTTGCAACATTATCCTCATCTTGCCATTCGATATTACCAAAAATATCATTAAATGTAGACACAATGTTCTCTAATGAATCTAATTCAACTTTATTCTTTTTTCCTGCTCCTATACCCAGTCCTTCAACTGTGCCGTCTTTGTCTTCCAAGATAATATTAATTGTATTTTTCTTTTCCAATCTATAGCTTTCCAAATCCACCGACTCCAAAATTCCAGCAGATAAATCTTCTCCTTCTGGCGTTGGCAACCTATGAATCAGCTGTTCAAAAAAGATTACTTTCTTTTCCCAATTCACTTGCCCAACAGGTAAAAGGGAAGCCAGGAAATTATAAGTTCTTATAAAAGTTTTCACACCACTCTTAAATTCAACCTGTTCCTCTTCATTCAAAGCTGCGTATCTTTCTATAGATTTATCTACAATACTGTCAATAAAACTTCTTGGGCTATTTTTTAAGAATAAGCCAACTAATCTGTCCACCTCGTCTTCCTCATAAACATACTTACCGTTGAGCATATCTAATAAGTTATGAAGCTTATTAGGATCTGTTTCCCCTTCTAATTTTGTTTCTTTGTAATATGGTTGAAATGCTGCTAATATATGCTCCGGTTCGTTTGCAAAATCAATTACACAAGTATCTATTTTATATTTCGTGCTTCTATTAAGCCTTGATAGAGTTTGTACTGCCTTAATGTCATTCAAAACTTTATCCACGTACATAGTATGCAGAAGAGGTTCATCGTATCCTGTCTGATATTTATCAGCAACGATTAGGAATTTATATTTATCTTGTTTAAATTTTTCCACTGTCTCCTTATCAGAAAAACCATTTAAGCCAGTTTCTGTTACAGCTTTCCCCTTATATTCCTTTTCGCCTGAAAATGCGGCTAAGGCCTCGTAACCGGTATTAGAATTTTTCAATAACTCACTAACTATATGATAGTACTCAACTGCTCTTAGAATACTTTGTGTTACAATCATCGCCTTAGCTTTCCCATTTATCTTATTAACAGTGTTTGCAAGGAAATGATTTACCATAACTTCAGCTTTTTCTCTTATCGGAAATTCTTGTCCTTCAACAAAATTTCTAATTTTCTTTTGAGCTTTCTTTTTATCAAAGTCCGGATTACCTTCTATAGTTTTGTAAATCTTGTAGTAATTTTCATAGTGTGTATAGTTCTTTAGCACATCCAGAATAAATCCTTCTTCAACAGCTTGTTTCATGGAATACAAATCAAACACGCTTCCAAACATCTGAACCGTTTTTGCTTTAGGTGTAGCAGTAAATGCAAAGAAACTAGCATTATCAGGCATTTTTCTTGCTTCAATAAGTTCATTCAGTTTATCTTCAATTTCAAATTCATCATTGTTATTCAGATTTCCTGATACCGCCATATTTAATGAAGCCGCCGCACGACCGCTTTGAGAAGAATGAGCTTCATCAATAATAACAGCAAAATTCTTTCCCTTTAGTTCAGTACCTATTTTTTCAAGCAAATAAGGGAATTTCTGTACTGTAGTGATGATGATTTTCTTGCCATCAACCAAAAGTTTTTTCAAATCTGCTGAAGAATTAGCATGACCCACAATGCTCTTCTCGTCTATAAATTTCCTGATATTGTCATTTATCTGCTTATCTAAATTCAATCTATCCGTAACAACTATTACTGAATCAAACGCTTTTTTGCTATTATACTCCGCTTCAACTAAACGATACGCAAGCCATGTTATAGAATTGCTCTTGCCGCTACCTGCACTATGCTGAATCAGGTATCTATTTCCAACTCCATTTTTCTGAACATCATCTACAAGCCTAGTTACAGCTCTATATTGATGATATCTAGGAAAAATCAGAGTTTCCGTCTTCTTGACCTTGTCTGCAGAAATATATGCAAAGTCTCTTATTAAGCTTGTTAAAGTTTTTTTCTTCAAAAACTCTTTCCACAAATAATCAGTCATTGTTCTGCCGTTATTTATCGGATTACCAGAACCGCCAAGCTCAGTGCCTTTATTAAATGGCATAAATCTTGTATTTTTACCATCCAGCTTTGTTGTAAAGGTAACAAAGTTCTCATCAGCAGCAAAATGCGCAATGCATCTTTTAAAACTAAATAACGCTTCTTTTGAATCTCTGTCATTTTTGTATTGCTCCTCAGCATCTTTATATGTCCATCCTGTACTGGAAGCCCTGCTCTTAAGCTCCATCGTTATAACAGGAAGACCATTAACAAATATCACCAAATCAATTTCTAAGCCCTTATTTTTATCAGAATAAGCCAATTGATTCGTAACTGAAAAAATATTCATATTAAACTCATCATACGAACTTGGTCTTTTAGAATCCAGAGCATGATAAAAAATGATAGTTCCCGAAGAGGGGTAACACTTAATTCCATTTTTCAAAACAGCGGCTATACCCTTTTGTTTTATAGAAATATCAAGCTGCTTATAGAACTTTTCTTTTCCTTCCTCTGTATCAAGTCTTAAAATATCAAATTCATCTGGTTGAGATGTCTTAATAAATTCCAAAAGTCTTTTTTCATCAAAAGCATATTTCCTATTAAAAGAAATCTTCATCTCATCCGGTTTTACATATACATAACTCTGACTTGAAACAAGATATTCGATAATATTATTCTCAAGCTCCGCTTCCATCTTTGCATCTCTAACTCCCATATTCTTTACCTTCCATTTCATCAGTTTCTTCTATTTCTCCATCTGCAATAGCCACTTTTTCATATTCAGGAATAGCAATGTCCCTCACATCAATTTGTCCTGTTACCACTTCTGATATTAGTGATTGTTTTAAATTCTCCATAGACTCTATTTTTTTTATAATGACTTCTATTACCTTATTAATCCGATTTTCGCTTTCCAGTATTTTTTCCACTACTTTTTTCTGTTCTGATAAGTCTGGAACAACAATTTTTAAATTTAGAATAAAATCTGAATTTGCTCGGGGCATCTTAGTACCGTAAGTAGAACTGTCCACTAAATCAATAAATTTAGACGATAGCATTAAATATTTTAAATACAAAGGCATTAACTTAATTGGATTTAAAACAAGAAATTCTGAAGAGCAAACCGCTTTATTTTCAACAACTATAGTTTTTGCCAAATACGGTCTCAATTTCCCAAATATAACCATATTTTTTTCCACCGATATTCCATCACTATTAAACTCTAAATTATCAAAAGAAATTTTCATCATTCCCTTTTGCGATATGATATTTTCCAGTGCAATATATCTTCTATACTCTCCTTTATGTTGAGTGATTTGATTTGCTAAATATTTAATTTTAACCCCTTTGTTTGTTTCGTCTTCTAAATTTAATATTTTATATCTTGAATTAATGCTGATTTGCATTGTTTGATTTAATTGCTTTATTTTCTCTTTTTCAATTTGAATTAACCTATCAATTTCGTTGATTTTCCAATCAAGATAATTTGCAATTTGGACTTGTTCTTTGATAGGAGGTATTGGCAAAATAATACTTTTCATAGACTGAAAGTTTGTACTCCATAAATCTGCTACAATACCTTTTCCGTTTCTATAGAATTCTTCTTGGAACGGAACAGATTTCAATAGATAGTGCATATATCGTGGATATTCTTTCTTTATCCTTAAAACAATATTTATTAAAGAAACAGATCCGTTAAAATCACTTAATCCTGACGATCCTTTCCTATCAGACCTGCTATTTATAACAAAATCATTTCTTTGTACTTTCTTTCTATTATCGCCATCATTTGTTTTTGCCACGTTATCCAATTGTTTAAATATACCGTTTTTTGTAACAGAAAGTGCTCCGTAATCTGTGTCTGATACTTTTTCTCTTCTTTCATCAAAAAGAGCATTAATTTTTTTCAAATTCCATTTTTCAGGAACTTTATTTATCCATGTTATCCCTGTATCTCTATATCTCTCATACTTATTCATAAAGCCCCTCCAATATAGAAGCCATCATTCCATCAGATTGTCTTTCCAGCTCTTTAATACGATTCACAATCTCTTCTACACTCTCCAGTTCTTTAGCTTTGTAGAAATACTTTGTAAAGTTTATTTCATATCCTATTTGTGTTTTGCTCTCATCGACAAAAGCATCTGCGTGATATGGCAATACTTCCTGCTTAATAAACTCGTCTATACCTCCTTCAAATGTCATCGGAATACTTTCGGTATCTCTAAGTTCCGGATCTGCAACTACATTACCTTTTGAGTCCTTCTGGATAGCTGCCTCTTCATCCTTAACTATCATGCGGCTTAACAGTCCTGTTGAAGCAAGCTTGCTTAAACTGGCCCCTTTTATATCTTTCTTTTTTAAATGCTTATTAAAAGCCTTTTCAAATGCTGCATAATTTAGATATTTTTCATCACTTTTCATTAATTTCAAAACTTCCAGATATGTATTTACATTTTCACTCTTTTCAAGCTCCTTCATAGAGCTAGATGTCCCTTTAATAAAGCTTTCTGCAAGCACTTTTTTATCTATCGCCCCAGACAGCACGCCAATTTTTTCAAGCTCCTCTTCTATTTCTTTTATATTATTTGCATCACATAATACAGCTTGTCTTAGCGGTCTTTCCACTACAACTTTATAATATCCAAACTCATCATTTGAGAATATTTTCGAATACTCATTCTCTTCAAAATTTAGATATTGATTTAGAATAAATTGTCTATTATCTTCTGAAAATTCACAGTTTTTCTTGCCCATGTTTTTTCTAAGTGAAGTCTTTATTCCACTTGCATTAATAAGCTGTATCTTCCCCTTTCTTTTTTCTTCTTTTCTATTGGATAAAATCCAGATGTATGTTGTTATTCCTGTATTGTAAAACATATTTTCAGGCAACTGGATAATGGCTTCTATCAAATCTTTTTCAATCATAAATCTTCTTGCATTGCTTGCTCCATTTCCAGCATCACCTGTAAAAAGAGCTGAACCATTGTGAACCTCAACAATACGGGAACCCATTTCAGTCTCCTTCATTTTGGAAATATTATTAAGCAAGAAAAGCAGCTGTCCATCACTTACATCAGGTATCATCCTAAAATCATCCTGTTCTTTATAGTTTCTAACAAAACGTCTGTCTGTTATATTTTTCTTTGGGTCTTTATCATTTCCGCTTCCTAAAATAGCCAAATCTGTTTTCCAAGTTTTCCCATAAGGCGGATTAGACAGCATAAAATCAAAATGTTGTCCAGAAGTCTTGTCATCAGAAAGAGTAGAGCCATAATAAACATTGTTAGAATCTGTATCTCCACCTTTGATAAGCAAGTCAGCCTTAGAAATTGCATACGTCTCTGGATTTACTTCCTGCCCTATTAAGTGGATAGACACTTCCTTACTATTTTCTTTAGCAAATGCCTTTAACCTCTCTTCAGCAACAGTCCCCATCCCAAGAGTTCCACACGCGCCATCATATATTGAGTAAGTACCATCTTTGATTTTATCCATAACCGGATACATAGCAATATCAGCCATAAGCTCAATTACATCACGAGGTGTAAAGTGTTCCCCTGCTTCCTCATTGTTTTCTTCGTTGAATTTCCTAATAATCTCTTCAAATAACGTTCCCATCGCATGATTATCTAATCCTTTCCTTATAACCTCTCCGTATGAATTTTTCTCGTCATAAGGACTTAAATTAAGTTCGCTTGATGTAAATTTTTCAATTACAGAACCTAAAATACCAGCATCTGTCATCTTAGTCAACTGATTATTGAAATCAAATTTTTGAAGTATTTCTTTTATATTTTCAGAAAAACCATTCAAATATTCTTCAAAGCTTCTTTTTAAATTCTGCCTGTTAGTTTCATATTTCAAATCTTTTAAACAAAAGTTAGAAGTATTATAAAACGGAAGTCCAGTAGCTGTATCTAAAGTTTTTGCAACATCCCAGCCCTGTGTTTCCGCCATTTCCTTAACTTCCATTATATTAGTTTTTTTTGATTCAATAATAGCATCAAATCTCCGAATTACAGTCATAGGAATTATAACATCCCTGTATTTACCTCTAACATAAACATCTCTTAGACAATCATCAGCCACAGACCAAATA
>CAJPML010000062.1 GCA_905371725.1 Leptotrichia sp. oral taxon 215 | reverse complement strand
ATAAAAAACAGAAGGAAAAAACGGTAGCATTTTACACGTTGGGATGTAAAGTGAACCAGTATGAAACAGAAATTATAAAGAAGGATTTTCTTGATAATAACTACAGGGAAGTAGACTTTGAGGAAAAAGCGGATGTATATGTTGTAAATACGTGTACAGTTACAAATGTTGCTGACAGGAAGAACAGGAAAATGCTGCGGCGTGCAAAAAATACTAATCCTGATTCAGTTGTAGTAGCTACAGGCTGTTATGCACAGACGAATCTTGATGACCTGAAGGAAATGAAGGAAATAGACTTTATTATAGGAAATTCAAAAAAGGAAAATGTGTTCAGCATAGTTGACAAGAATGTTTCACATTATCAGGTAGATAACATATTTGACGAGAAGGAGTACAGTTCTAAAAAATATACAGTATTGAGGGAGAAGGCAAGAGCATTTGTAAAAATACAGGACGGATGTACAAAATTTTGTTCCTACTGTAAAATACCTTATGCAAGGGGACTGAGTAGATCAAGGGCTGTTGAAAGTGTTCTTGAAGAAATAACTTATCTTGGAGAGCAGGGATATAAGGAAGTTGTCTTGACAGGTATAAATATGAGTGAATATGGACTTGATCTTGAACCAAAAACTGATTTTGATACTGTACTTGAAAAAATATTGGAAATAGATACTATTGAAAGAGTGAGGGTAAGTTCAGTTTATCCGGATACAATAACGGATAAATTTTTGTATATGCTGAAAAATAATCCTAAACTGATGCCACATCTGCATGTATCAATTCAGACAATGGATGATAAAATATTACATCTAATGAGAAGAAAATATGAAGCAGATTTTGTAGTAAAGGTTCTTCAGAAGGTACAAAAGGAAGTTCCTGAAGTTTCATTGACGGCAGACGTTATAGTGGGATTTCCTCAGGAAGGGGAGGAAAATTTCAGTAATACTCTGAAAAATCTTGAACTGATAGGTTTTTCAGATTTACATGTATTTCCTTATTCTGACAGGGAAAAAACTACAGCGGCAATGCTTGATGGGAAAATTGATCCGCAGGTAAAAAAACAGCGTGTAAAAATGGTGGAAGAGCTGAATAAAAGAAAATATGCAGAGTTTAGGAAAAATATGGTTGGAAGTGAACAGAAAATCTACATAGAAGAGATTACTGAAGATGTAGCTTACGGCTATACAGAAAATTACATAAAAGTTTTTATGAAGCTGAAAAAAGAAAATGAAAATAATCTCGATGTAAAAGTATCGGATATGGTTGATGTAATTATAACAGGATTTGATGGTACTCTGCTTGAGGGAAATATAATAAAAATATTGGATTGAAAAAATTAAATAAAAAGGAAGTGTAGAATGAAAGGGAAAAACGATTTGGAACTGGAAAAAGAAGTTTCTTCAATAGTGAGTATTATTGAAGATAAAAAAGGACAGGACATTAAAGTATATGATATGAGAGGAAAATCACCATTTTTTGATTATTCCATATTATGTACAGGGAGTTCTTCAAGAAATATTGAAGCAATAGCTTCAGATATAAAAAAGAGTCTGACAAATATTAGAAATGTAGAAGGTCTTGATGAATGTAACTGGGTTCTGATAGATGCAGGAGATATTATTGTAAGTGTATTTAGTAGGGATGCAAGAGAATACTACCAGTTGGATGCGTTTTATTCAGGAGTAGATGAAAGTCAAACAGAATCAGAACTGTAAATAAAACATACAGAAGTGTATATTTGAAGGAGTAAAATATATGAGAGAACTGGATAAGGAGGGAAGAAGCCCCAGATATGTAGCTTTTATCTCTCTAGTAACACTTGTTTTTTTAATCTTCATAGGAAGATTATTTGCAATACAGATATTGGAAGCCTCAAAATATGAAGAAAGAGCTTTGCAAAACAGAATCAGGACAAATGTTATAAAGGCTACAAGAGGAGAAATATACGATAGGAATGGAAAACTTCTGGCAAAAAATATAACAGGATATATGCTGGTTCACTATGCTACAAAGCAGATAGATTCTACAGATGTTAAAATTCTTAGGGAAATACAGAGTTTTAATATAGATCAGATAAGAGAAAGACTGTCAAAAGAAAAAAAATCCAGGCAGGAAAAACTTCTTGAAACAATAGTAGATATAAAAAAGATAAGTGAGCTAACTGGGTATACAACAGACTATATTATAACAAGGTTTTTTAAACAGCCACGTATGGGGACAGATAAGTTAATACTTGTAATAGAAGATTTGGATAAGAATATAGCATTAAAGGCAATAGAGAAAATTGATAGCGATAGGATAGATATTGTAGAGTATAATAAAAGACTTTATCCTGAAGATAATATAGCCTCACATGTAATAGGAAATGTAAAACCTATTGATGAGAAGGAATATGAAAAACTAAAGAATGAAGGATATCAGAATACCGATCTTATAGGAAAAAAAGGTGTTGAAAAATATTATGACAAGGAAATGAAAGGTCAGGACGGAGTAGAAAATGTTGAAGTTGATGCCAAAGGAAATACAATAAGACGTCTTGAAAATACTGATAGTGTTGCAGGAAAAAGTATATATCTGTCAATAGAACTGGAATTACAGAAATATATGACAAAAGCTTTTGAAGGTAAAAGTGGTGTATTTATTGCGATGGAAGCAAAAACAGGGAAGATCATTACCTTTGTAAGTTATCCGGAAATAAGTCTGAACTTGTTAAGTTCAAGAATTCCTGATGCACAGTGGAATGAACTGGTAAATTCAAAGACAAAACCGCTTGTAAATAAAGGGATTGCAGGATTATATCCTCCTGGGTCAACTTATAAAGCTGTAACAGGAGCGGCTATTCTTGAATCTGGTATTTCTCCATATGAAACTGTTATGTCAACAGGGCAGTACAGATATAAAGGACAAGTATTTAGAGATTCCAGTAAATCAGGGAGTGGAGTTACAAACTTTAATAAGTCAATAGAACACTCAGTAAATACTTATTATTATGTGTTTTCACAGAAAGCAGGTCTAGATAATATTATAAAATATTCTAAGGAATTTGGAATAGGAGAAAAGACAGGAGTAGATATTCCTGGAGAATTACCAGGAACATTGCCTACACCTGAATGGAAAAAGAAAAGATTTAAAAATTCAAAAAATCCTGTCGATAGAAGTTGGTTACCAGGGGATCTTATAAATATGTCTATTGGTCAGGGGTTTGTGCTTACTACGCCTTTACAAATAGCATCTGTCTATCAGATTATAGCTAATAATGGTGTCATGATGAAACCAACAGTTGTAGATAAATTTGTATTGTATGATGGAAAAGTTGAAGTTAACAAGCCTCAAGTAGTTAGAAAGATAAAAATAAGCGATAGAACATTGAAATTGATGCAGAATGCATTGAGATTACCTGTCAGTGGTGCAGGAGGAACAGCAAAAGTTCTAAGATTTGGCAATTTTCCTGTATCAGCGAAAACAGGTACAGCACAGAATACAGGATTTAAAGATCACCACTCATGGATTGCTGGATATTTTCCTTCAGATAATCCTGAAATAGTTTTTGTATCAATTGTAGAAGGTGGAGGTTATGGTGGAACTGCTTCTGGAAATATGGCAAGAATTTTTATAGAAAAATATATAGAATTGGATAGAGCTAAGAAAAATGCAGCAGCAGCAGAAGCGGCTAAGAAACAGGAACAAAACAATCAAAACAATCAGAATAATCAAAATCTTCAAAATAGTCAGAATGGACAGAATAACATAACTGTTCAAAATAATGGTCGAAGAAAAAAAAGAAGAAAAAGATAAATAAAAGAAAAGGAGGTCATTAGATGTCGGAAAAAGTCGGAAAAAAAGGAAATGAAAAAGCAGATTATCCTTTTAAAAGAAATTTTTCTAAAAATGCTAATATAACCAGAATAAAATCTAATATTCAAAATACAGCATTATATAGTGATGATGAATATTTAAGTGGATTGGCAGGTTCAAAATTTATACCTGAAAAAACAGATCCTTCCAATGTGAAAAATGAAAATAAGAAAAAAGAGGAAAAAGTATATATTATTCCTCTCGGAGGAATTGAAGAAGTAGGAAAAAATATGACTGCATTTCAGTATAAGGATGAGATTATAATTGTAGATGCGGGACTTACCTTTCCTGAAGATGAACATTTAGGAATAGATGTTATAATCCCTGATTTTTCTTATCTGGAAAGTAACAGGGATAAAGTAAAGGCCCTTCTTTTAACGCATGGGCACGAAGATCATATAGGGGCAATTCCTTATTTATATCAAAAACTGGGGTCAGAAGATATTCCAATGTATGGAGGAAGACTTACTTTAGAACTTGCAAAGGCAAAATTTGAAAGAAAAGATACAAAACTTCCTAAAGAAAAAATTATAAAAGGAAGAAGCATATTAAAAATTTCTAAATACTTTACAGTTGAATTTATAAGTGTAACTCATAGTATAGCAGATTGTTATGCAATATGTATAAAAACTCCTGCGGCAACTATTCTTCATACAGGGGACTTTAAGGTGGATCTAACACCGGTTGATGGGGAAGGGTTTGATTTTGGAAGACTTGCGCAGCTTGGAGAAGAAGGAGTGGATCTTCTGCTTTCAGACAGTACAAATGCACAAATACCTGGATTTACACCATCAGAAAGAACAGTTGGAGAAAGTCTGACAGATGAATTTTCTAAAGCACAGGGAAGAATAATACTGGCAGCATTTGCTTCGCATGTACACAGATTGCAGCAGATAATCTATATAGCTGAAAAAAATGGAAGAAAAATAGCTATAGATGGAAGAAGCATGGTTAAAATATTTGAAATATGTTCAAATCTTGGATATTTAAAAATACCTAGAGGAATAATGGTAGATATAGATAAAGTTGAAACATTGCCGGCAGATAAAGTACTTATATTGTGTACTGGAACGCAGGGAGAACCTCTGGCTGCACTGTCAAGAATAGCAAATGGAAGCCATAAATATATTTCCTTAAGGGAAGGAGATACGGTAGTAATTTCAGCTACACCTATACCTGGAAATGAAAAGGCTGCTTACAAGAATATAAATCAGCTGATGAAAAGACATGCAAATGTTGTTTTTGAAAGAGGGGTAGGAATACATGTTTCTGGACACGGATGCCAGGAAGAGCAGAAGTTAATGCTGAACTTGATAAAACCTAACTTTTTTATGCCAGTGCATGGAGAATTTGTAATGCTTAAAAAACATAAGGAACTAGCAGAAGCTGTAGGAATTCCTTCACAGAACATAATTCTTGCTGAAAACGGTATGAAACTAGAACTTACAAAGTCAAATTTCAAGGCTGTAGGAAAAGTTCCAAGTGGAGTAACACTGATAGATGGATTTGGAATAGGTGATATTGGAAATGCAGTACTAAAGGACAGACAAAATCTTGCAGATGATGGTATAGTAATAATTTCAATATCACAGTATAAGACAGGTAAATTTAATAAACAGATAGAGCTTGTAACAAGAGGATTTGTATATAATAAGGATGCAGAGAGTCTTCTGACAGAAACAAAGAAGCTTATAAGGCTTGAGTTGGAAAACATGGAAACGCAAGGAGTAAAGGAAACAGGAAAAATAAAACAGAGATTAAAATTAAAGGTAGGAGAATTCCTGAATAAGAAAACAGACAGGGAACCTATAATTCTGCCTATAATAATGGAGGTTTAAAATGAATCTTTCAAGTAAAGAAAGGGCTTTCCTGAAAAAATTGGCACATGATTTAGAACCTGTTGTAAGGATAGGAAAAGGCGGTATAGATGACGATGTCATTGAAAGTATTGCAAATGTGGTAAAAAAAAGGGAACTGATTAAAGTAAAAATATTACAGAATTCATCTGTAGAATTAGAAAGAGAACTTGGAAATGAAATAGCTGATAAAACAGAATCAGTATATGTAGACAGTATTGGAAAAGTAATGATATTTTTTAAGCCTGATAACAAAAAAGGAAAAATAACACAAGAGTTTAATGATTTTAAAAGGAAAGGGAAGAAATTAAAAAATGAGTAGTGGGATATTGTTTGGGAACAGATTACTGGATGTAGCTGCAATTTCCTGTTTTGTCGCACAGTTTTATAAAGTATTTTCACCTCTTCTTAAAAAGGAAAAAATACAGTGGAGAAGATTGTTTCAGACTGGTGGAATGCCAAGTTCCCATGCCTCAACAGTTGTTTCTTTATCTACAGGAGTGTATTTGTTGAAGGGAGCATCATCAGTAGAATTTGCAATTTCGATGGTTTTTATGGGGATAGTTCTGTATGATGCCACAGGTATAAGAAGACAGGCGGGAAAACACGCAAAGGCTTTAAACACCCTTGTAGATAATATAGAGAAAAGAGAAGGTATAGAAATAATAAGTGAGGAATTCAAGGAGTTTCTTGGGCATACTCCTGTTGAAGTTCTTATTGGAAGCATACTTGGGGTAATTTTAGGATTTTTATTTAAAGGATATATTTTAGGATAAAGTATATTTAGATTGAGTTAAATAATAA
>CAJPML010000061.1 GCA_905371725.1 Leptotrichia sp. oral taxon 215 | reverse complement strand
TATTTTTCTATTATATCAGAATAGAATTTGATTACTATAAAAAATTATCATAAAATAGTGAAATTAAGTAATCAAATGTCTGAATCAAATACTTAAGGATGAAATTTAAAAGAAACTGCCTGAAATTATAAATAATTTACTAACATATTTTCTTACATTAGCTTTTAATTTTTTAAGACAGTTCCTTATTGTATAATTTATTTTTTATTTACAAGCTTCCACAAATTTATCAAAAATTTTCTTCATTTCATCATTTCCTCTTACAGCCATCATTTCAGGATGCCATTGAGTCGCATAGAAGAAAGGATGGTCTTTTTTCTGAAGAGCTTCAATAACACCGTCAGAAGATTTTGCAATAGGAGTAAGTCCTTCCGCTAAATCTTTTATCATCTGATGATGGAAGGAATTTACCCTTGTTTTTTCACCAAAAATTTCGTATAAAATATTATCTTTTCCAAGAATATCAATATTGTGGGTAGGTAAATATAGATGCCATTTTTGTTTATGCTGAATCTGGGTATCCATATATTTTATATCCTGATAAAGGGTACCACCAAAATATATGTTTGTAAGTTGTAATCCACGACATATTGCTAAAATTGGCTTATCAGTTTTTAAATATTCTTTCAGTAGCATTATTTCAAATTTATCCCTTTCAGGGGAAATAACACCAATTTCCTGTAAACTGTCTTCTCCATATAAGGCAGGATCAGAATCAACTCCCCCTGAAAGAAGAAGTCCATCAAGGTGTGAAATTTGCTCTCTTATAACTTCTATGTTGTCGTGAACAGGCAGAACAACAGGGATACCTCCCGCATTCATGACAGCACGGCTATAATCTATAGAAACACTTGTTTTATAAGCGTTTTCTGATTCAGGGTTGTGTTCGTAGGAAGAAGTTATTCCTATAAGTGGTTTTCTCATAATTTATATCCTTTCGTATATCTGTATTTTATTTGATGTAATTTGTTTTAACAGCATTTATAAGACTTAGGTTCATTAAATATTTTTATATAATTTTCTATTTTATGCCATTTCTTATTCTTTCAAAGAAAGCAATAAAGTTCTTGTATGATACTTTTTCAATATCTTCATCTGAATATCCACGTTTTTTTAAGGCTGTTGCTACATTTTTTACTTCCGTAATGTCATAAACGTCTTTCAGACCTTCATCTTCATCTACACCAGGCACATTGTAGTATTCAGCAAAGTCAAAGCCGAATCCGACTTTATCAATTCCTATTTTTTCTGCAATATATTCCATATGGTTCAGCAATGTATCCAGATTTTTTTCATCTTCCTTGTCACTTACAAATCCATGATAGCTGTTCATTCCTACCATTCCATTCCTTTCACCTATACAGATTAGCTGGTCATCAGTCAGGTTTCTCATTGCCGGGCAAAGAGTTCTGGAGTTGGAATGTGAAGCAAAAAAAGGTTTTTTTGCATATTTGGCAACATCCCAGAAGGTTTTATCATTTGCATGGGAGAGATCAAGAAGAATTCCCAGATTTTCAATGATTTCAACAGCTTTTATACCTAAATCGGTCAATCCTCTGTCTTTATCCCCTCTCTGTCCTGTTGCAAAGGCATTCTGCTCATTCCATGTAAGTCCTATGTGTCTTATTCCCATTCTTTCAAGAAGATAAATATAGTCAAGGTTTGCTCCAATTCCAGGAAGCCCTTCAATTCCTAAAAGTGTAGCAAATTTATTTTGAGATTTTGCTTTTTCAAAGTCTTCAGGATTTTTTATGACATGTACTAAATCCCTTGCATGATAAAGCTCCTCGCTCATTGCACGGAGGCTTCTAAAAAAAGTTTCTTCAGGTTTTGAATCTTTAAAAGTATTAAGATATATTACGAAAATACCTCCGAAGACACCTCCTTCTATAAATCGATCTTTATATTTTCTTCTTATGACATCACTTTTCCCCTTTTCATATTCCCAAAGGTTGTCTGTCCACAAGTCTGCATGCATATCAAAAAACATTATTTTTCTCCTTCCGTTTTTCTATGTTTTATTGTATCTGACGGTAATGAATTTTACTTTTTAAAAGATATTTCCCTGCTTCGGAGATTTATACTGCACTTTGCACCTAAAGGCAATGTAAACATATATGGTTTTTTGTGACCTGATTCCATCCCATAGATTACAGGTTTGTTATAGTCAGCAAAAAAATCCTTTAAAAGTTCTATCAATTCATAATGCTGATTTTCTTTAGTATATGTGTTTTTACATGCTACAAAATTTCCGAAAACAACAGCCTTGCAGTCTTCAAGTTTACCTGCATATTTCAGGTGGGTAAGCATTCTGTTCAGGGAACCTGTTTCTTCATCAACATCTTCTAGAAACAGTATTTTATCTTTAGTATCTATTTCATACTTAGTGCCTAGAGTAGTAACTATAATTGCTAAATTTCCTCCTGTAAGGACACCGTTGATGATATCAGAGGATGCATTTCCATCTGTAAGAATGGAAAGTGGCATATTTTCAGGTTCTTCATATTTCCATTCTTGCTTCTCCAAGGCTTTAAAAAAAGAAGTTTTCGTATAGTCATTGAAGTCGTTTATCATATTTGATTTAACCATTGGACCATGGTAAGTCCCAAGATTACATTTCTGATTGAATACAATGTGAAGGTTTGTAACATCGCTGTATCCTACAAAAACTTTAGGATTATTTTTTATCAGCTCATAGTCAATTTTATCTAGAAGCTGTGAAGCTGAATAACCGCCTTTTACGCAGAATATACCTTTAATATCCTTTCGTGAAAAAGCTTCATGTAAATCTTCAATACGGATTTCAGCCTTTCCTGCCATGTATCCTCCATAGTTTTCATACAAACTTTTCCCAATGACAGGATTAAATCCTAAATCTATTATAACTTTTTTACATTTCTCAATATCCTCTTCAGGAACTATAGGCGAAGAAGGACAGAATAAGAATACATTATCCCTCTTTTTTAATGGTTCAGGAAATATCATTTATAAGCACCCCTTTGCAGTTGTATATTTTATTATTTTTAAAGTACATTATATAATTTAAGTTATCTATATTTAATTATTTTACTACTAACGAATATTTTTTTCAATAGAGTTATTTTTCAGAATTATCAGATTTTTTTCTTTTAAAGAGATTTTTTAATGACAGTACAGGTTTACTTCTGACAATTTTTTCATTTCCTATAAAATCTCTCATTATTTTTAATGATTTTCCGGCTTCACTGACAACAAAGTTATACGTTCCAGAATTTTTTGTATCAATAAAAAATCCTCTTATATATCTGTCCTTAAAAAATAGCTGTGCTCTGACTTTTTCTATTTCATCCCACGGAATCTGAATATAATCTTCAGGATTACGGGCATTATAAAACTCGAAGGCCTTGTTTCCTATCAGGATATTTCCATTTTTATTTCCAAATATTCCATTCAGTGAATTTGCCTTTGTTGAGAATATTACTTTTGAATTCATTGAAATAGCCATTTTAAAACTTGTATGATAAATATATGGAAAATAATTATATAAATATCATACACTCCTTTCCTTTTCATTGGTTATCTGATTAATTTTAGATAATCCAGTTTATTTATAATGATTATTATATCATATATGTAAAAATTATTTTACTGTTTGTGCCAATTATTATGAGAATTTCATAAAAAAAGTTGGACAGAAATCCAAACAGAAAAATATAATTCTGAATTGTATAATTTAGTCCAACTTTTATATATATTTATAAGTTATTAGAAAACTCCGACAACATGTCCTATAATACCTACTGCAAATAATCCAAAGATAATAGCGATAGGATTAACTTTTTTCTTAAGAAGCCACATACACAGGAAAGTAAGCAGTAATGCCGCAAATCCAGGTACAAGTTCATTTAAGTTATCTTGCAGAGTAGTTACCTTATCAGGTGAAAGAGCTACTCCTTTATTCATGGCAGTCAGTACTTCTTGTAACTGAGCACCATTTACGGCACCTTCAGGAAATTTAATGAAGGCACCATCAGCCATTTTAACCTTTGAAATAACCATTGGGAAGTTAATGTTAGTCCAACGTTGAACAAGAATTCCCATTACAAACATTCCGAGTATTGAAGCTCCTTTTGTAATTGTTTGAAGAATTCCACCTGAAAGGTCTTTAGTGATTTCAGATCCTTTCTGATAACCAAACTCCTGAGTGTACCATAAAAATGCTACACGGACTATATTCCATACAAAGAAAAAGAATAATGGAGCAATTACTGAACCACCTGTTGCCAATGAAGCTGCAATAGCTCCTAAAATAGGACGTACAGTAAACCAGAATACAGGATCTCCAATACCTGCCAATGGTCCCATCATTCCTACTTTAACCCCTTGAATAGCTGCATCATCAATTTGTACACCGTTTGCACGTTCTTCTTCAAGTGCAAGTGTTACTCCTAAAATTGGAGCTGCAATATAAGGGTGTGTATTGAAAAATTCCAGATGACGTTTTAATGCAGCAGAAGCATCATCTTTATTAGGATACAGTTTTTTAAGAGCCGGAATTAGTGAATAAGCCCATCCACCATTCTGCATACGTTCATAATTCCATGAACCTTGTAGAAACTGAGAACGCAGCATTACACTACGACGATCAGCTTTTGATAATTTTATTTTATTTTCTGCCATTTCAAATTCCTCCTTCTAATAGTTATCCAAAATATCGCCTAAAGGATCATCAGAAGATGAACCTCCACCATTACCGCTTCCACCTTTTTTAGAAAGGTTCAGATAAATAATAGCTAAACATACACCTATAATTCCTGTTGCTATCAAAGTCAGTTCTTTTAATGGTGCAAGTGCAAATCCAAGGAAGAAGAAAGGCCACACTTCTTTTGTTGCCATAAGGTTAATAACCATTGCGTATCCAACTGCTACAACAAATCCTCCACCTATTTTCATACCATCTGTAAACCAAGGTGGTAAAATTTTAAGCGCATCTTGAATAACAGTTGAAGGAATGAACATAAGTAATACTGCAGGAATTGCAATACGTAGTCCCTGACATGCAAGAGCTACCATGTGCCAAAATTCAACACCTTTAAAGTTACCCTGTTCAGCGGCACGGTCTGCCTGGTGAACTATAACTACTGATAAAGTACGAACAACCATAGTAAGAACAAGTCCTACAGTTGCTAGAGTGACAGCTGCGGCAATTGCCACGCTTTGTCCATTTTTATCAAATTGTCCTGATTTAACAAGGATAATAGCTGAAGCAACTGAAGCAAGAGCTGCATCCGGAGCAACAGCGGCTCCAACGTTTGCCCATCCAAGAGCCATAAGCTGTAATGCTCCACCAAGCATTATACATTCAGTTGGACGTCCTGTTGCAAATCCTATTAATGAGCAGGCAATTATTGGCTGATGGAACTGGAATTGGTCAAGAATACCTTCCATTCCTGCCAGGAAAGCCACAACAAGAACAAAAATAATTGAAATAATATTAAAATCCATAATAACCTCCTAATAATTAAATTTTTAAGCCTTCACTGGCTTTAGCAGAAATCAGTTTAAATAAATCTGCAGGTTTGTCAGCCACAACTTTACGTACATCAAATTTTACATTTAAATCAGCAAGTTTTTTGTAAGTTTCAACATCATTCTGATCCATTGACAGTGAAGTACTTACCATAACTTTACCTACAGAGTGTGCCATTGAGCCTATATTAAGTTCCTTGATTTCCACACCTTTTTCTATTACTTTCAATGCATCCTGTGGATTTTCAAAAAGTAATAATGCTTTTGTGTTACCAAAACGTGTATCTTTTGACACTTCTACAAGCTTATCAAGAGGTATAACATGTGCTTTAACCCCTGGAGGAGCCGCCTGTTCTATAAGCTTTTTACGTAATTCATCCTTTGAAACAGTGTCTGAAACAACTATAATTCTATCAGGATTTGTTGCCTTAGTCCATGAAGTGGCAACCTGTCCATGTAGCAGACGTGTATCGATACGTGCAAGCACAATTTTCAGTTTTCCATCTCCTATAACAGTACCTTCAGGAATACTTCCCTGCGGAGCTTTTGTTTCAGCTGGCTTAGGCTGTTTTTCTTCAGGCTGTAATTCTTCCGGACGCACTTTTACTTCTTCTTTTGCTGAAGGAAGAATTGCCTTTGCGATTTCATGAGCTGATGTTGCAGTCAATCTTTCAGAATAAGCTTCTATAAGCATTGGTAAATTAAGCCCGGCAACGATTGCCGTTTTATCCGGTGCTTCTTCAAAAATTCTATTTGCCTGATTGAAAGGACTTCCGCCCCATAAGTCAACAAGAAATAAGATTTCATCTGAATTTATCTTTTCCATAGCTTCACGAAGTTTTCTGTACAGATCATCTGGTCCTTCGCTTGGCATGAAAACAACTGATTCAACGTTTTTCTGTTCTCCAAAAATCATTGAAGCAGATTGTTTTATACCAGCTGCGAATTCACCGTGAGTTGCGATGATAATTCCTACCATACTTTATACCTCCTTTTTTTTAATGTATTAATTTTATATGGTTTATAAACAAATGTCAAGGTATA
>CAJPML010000060.1 GCA_905371725.1 Leptotrichia sp. oral taxon 215 | reverse complement strand
GTCCAACTTTTAAAAGTTGAGATGTTATTTTTTTAATTAAATCTAAACCTTCTATCTGTTTATTAATCTTCTTTGTTCTAGCAGCTTTTGATACCTTTGAAGGTGCTTTTTTTTCTTTTTCTGTTCCTTCTGTTTTCTCAGCACTTTCTTTCTTAGCTTTTGCCTTTTCTTTCTTTTCTCTTTTTGCTAATATATCTTCTGGTATTTCACATTCTTCAAATGTTTTTTCATCTGCTATTTCAAATAATAAAGCTAATCCATGTTTACAAGGAAATTGTCTACTTGGACAAGAACATCTTATAACAGGATTTTCTTCATCTACAAAATCTACTGAGACTATATAATTTGATTTTCCATTTCCTTTACATTCACCCATATAAAAAGTATCATCAGATGAATGTGCCAGTTTTACAAAAGAACCACTACTACAAATCTTTTTTGCATTTGCAA
This sequence comes from Leptotrichia sp. oral taxon 215, assembly GCA_905371725.1. GTDB lineage: Bacteria > Fusobacteriota > Fusobacteriia > Fusobacteriales > Leptotrichiaceae > Leptotrichia_A. The sequence continues at coordinate 6,135 of CAJPML010000060.1, read as the reverse complement.
CTGCTGATGCATTTGGAGACATTGCAAGAATTTTTTCTTTATCTAATTTCAAAATAAGACCTCCTAAATTTCTAAACTTTCTTATTTTTTATATTAATGTTATTATATTCTAAATAAAAAACAATAGCAATAAAAAATTTTCAATTAATGCTTTAAATTTACCTAAATTCACTTCCTGCCATTTTTTTTATAGAAAAAAATTGAAAATTTTGATAAAATATAGACTGACAAGTTACCAAGGAGGAATTTGCTGCATGAGAAATTTTGACAAGAAAATTGAAAAAATCATAAGGAAAAATAATATAGATACAAAAAAACTGAAAGCAGCTATAATTACAAGGAAATTATCTTTTGATTTTATTCTTACCATTTGGGCAGGTATAATCGGAATAGGAGGAACTGTTGTATATTTTTTAAGTATTTCTGATAAAAGTTCTGAACAGACTGCCATTCCTGAAATTGCCTTACCGTGCTTTATATTATGTACTATAATATTTATTTTTAATTTAGTGTTTTTTATGGAAAAACCGATAGTTTATCTTTATGAAGATGGTTTTATGACAGGCAGGGAGAAAGAAAAAATATTATATAAAAATTTTGAGTACCATTATACATCAGGTGCATCTGAAGATTACACTCATAAGCTCTGTTACAGGGGAAATAATGATAGGTGGCTTAGCCTAAGTTTATATAATATGCCGGTAAACATAAGAGAGATGATTGTAAAAGATTATTTAAATGTAGTTTTATCTCAGAAAATAGACGAGATTGAAAAAGGATATGAAGAAAAATTTATAGTAAAAAAGAGAAAACAGGAAATATTTGAACTTATAACTGGAATTGCATCAATGCTTACACTTATAGGAGCGGTTTTTGAAAAAATTATGCCAGAGAATTCTGAAAAAATATATACTTCTTTAAAAAAATGTGAAATACTTTTGGCAAAAGATTATATAAAAATAGAAGATAAGATTTACAGTTGTTCAGAAAACAGGATTTTTATAAATAAATATAGAAATCTTATAATTTCTGACTTAAATGACAAAATAGTCGAACAGATATTTCTTAATTCAATTACAAGACCTGATTTATTAGCTGCATTGGTAAATCATTTCTATGTTGAAGAAAAGTAGCAAAAATATAGGAAAACAGGTAGGATAAAAATGGGAAAACTTATAATTATAGAGGGTACTGATGGAAGTGGAAAACAGACACAGACAGGACTTTTATATGAAAAATTGTGTGAAATAAAAGGCAGAAAAAAAGTAAGGAAGATATCTTTTCCAAACTATGAAAGTAAAGCTTCTGAGCCTGTAAAAATGTATCTTGCAGGAGAGTTTGGGGAAAAGGCTGACAGTGTGAATGCCTATGCGGCTTCAGTTCTGTTTTCAGTAGACAGATTTGCTTCATTTAAGACGGAATGGGAAGAATTCTATAATAATGGCGGTGTTGTACTGAGTGACAGATACACAATTTCTAATATGATTCATCAGGCATCTAAAATTAAGAACAGGGAAGAGAGGGAAAAATATCTTGACTGGCTGGTGGATCTGGAATGGAATAAAATAGGGATTCCAAAGCCAGATTTAGTGTTTTTTCTGGATATACCCTTTGAATCTAGCCAGAAACTTATGAAGGACAGAAAAAATAAAATAACAGGAGAGAAAATAAAGGATATACATGAGCAGGATGTTGAATATTTAAGAAATGCCTACAATATAGCAAAAGAACTGGCAGAAATTTATAAATGGCATGTTGTGGACTGTGTTGAAAATGAAAAACTGAAAAGCATTGAAGAAATAAATGACAGAATGATGAAAATTATTCTGGAGAAAGGGATATAGCGATGATAAGTGTTTTAAAGGGAATGAAGGACAGACATTCTGATGATGTGAGAAAATATGATTTTATAGTTGATACGGCAAAGAAAGTGTTTTCAAAATACGGGTTTGAAAGAATAATAACTCCAATTCTTGAGGAAACTGAGCTTTTTAGAAGAAGTGTCGGAGATGAAACAGATGTGGTGTCAAAAGAAATGTATGAATTTAAGGATAAGGGAAACAGAAGTGTGTCAATGCGTCCGGAAGGAACTGCAGGAGTTGTAAGGGCCTACCTTGAAGCCGGTCTGCACAAATCAGATCCGATTGTAAAATGGTTCTATAATGGGCCTATGTACAGATACGAAGCACCTCAGAAGGGAAGATACAGGGAATTTCATCAGGTTGGAGCAGAAATATTCGGGATAAGAAGCCCCTATCTTGATGCGGAAATAATAAGAATGGGCTGTGAATTTCTGGAAAAACTGGGAATAACAGGATTGACAGTTGAAATAAACAGTCTTGGAAATATAGAATCTAGAAAAAAATATATTGAAAATCTGAAGGCTTTCATGGCTGAAAGACTTGATAAACTAAGTGAAGATTCAAAGAAAAGATATGAGAAAAATCCTTTGAGAGCATTAGATTCCAAAGATAAGGGAGATCAGGAGCAATTTAAGGACGCTCCGAAATTGTATGATTATCTCGATGAGGAAAGTAAGAAGTATTTTGAAGATACAAAAAAATATCTTGAGCTGCTGAATATAAAATATGTTGAGAATTCTAAGCTTGTAAGGGGACTGGACTACTATTCAGATACTGTATTTGAGATAAAATCTGATAAACTTGGAGCACAGGCGACAGTCCTTGCAGGTGGAAGATATGACAGGCTCCTTGAAATACTTGATAATGTAAAAATACCTGCGATAGGATTTGCGGCAGGAATGGAAAGAATAGCAATGCTTATGGATGAAAATCTTATTGGAAATAAGGAAAATGGAGTATATATAGTATATTTTGATGATACAAAGGAATATTTTATAAAAACTCTGGAAGAATTAAGAAAAAATGACATTAAGGCAAGTTTTGACTATAATCCGAAAAGCTTTGGAGCACAGATGAAAAAAGCAAATAAAATCAATGCGGAATATGTGCTGATTTTAGGCGAAGAGGAACAGAAGGAAAATGTTGTCACATTGAAAAAGTTTAGTACAGGAGAGCAGAAGAAATATTCTCTTGATGAAGTCATAAAAATTATAAAATAATTTAAAGGGAGTATTAAAATGAAAAAAATCATTTTAGCAGCATTACTTATGATTAGTGCATTAAATTTATATTCTGAAAATTGTTACAAACCATCAGGACATATTGAATGCTTGCCAGATTTAAATTCTCAAAAAGGACAAGAATTAGTAAAAAAAATAGAAACTGAAAAGAGAAAAGTGTACACAGATTCAATGAAATATTTTGAAAAGGGAAGATTTGGAAATGAAAAAGTAGGTTTTATAGAATATCCTAAAGGAGAAGACTGGGGATTATTTGCTGATGTTAGACTTCCAGTTTATGCAATGCAAATAAGCAAAGGAAATGGAGATATTTATACACTTATGTCGTATGATTTAACCAAAGAGCATAAAAATATGAGTCCTGAGAAAGTAGCTGAAGAATTGTTAAAAAATGTGTATGATAAATATAAAAAAGCGGGAGTTCCTAAAAATAAAATGGCATTAAAACCAGTAACTTTAAATGGACATAAGGGAATGCAGTTTGTATTGACGGAATTTCAAGGAAAATCAATGATTAAAAATGGTGTTATTGTGAAAGATACAATTTATGAGATAACCGTTGAAGGATTATCAGAAGATGTAATAGAAATGCAAAAAAATGTGGAGAAAAGCTGGAATGAAGTAGAATAAATTGAAAGTATCCAAATTGAAGAAAGGAAAAAATAAAAAATGTATAGAAATTATAAACTGAATGAATTAAGGATAGAAAATGTTGGCGAAGAAGTAGTCCTGTCAGGATGGATTTCGAAGATAAGGGATAAAGGGCATTTTGTATTTATTGATTTAAGGGATAGATACGGAGTTACACAGATATTTGTAAATGAAGAAGTTTCAGGAAAAGAAATGCTTGAAAAAGCAAAAAAATATAAAAATGAATGGGTAATAAAAGTAAAAGGTACAGTTGTGGAAAGAAGCAGCAAAAACCCTAATATTCCTACAGGAGATATTGAAGTGCAGCCTAAGGAAATAGAAATTCTGAGTCAGGCAAAGCAGCTTCCTTTTGAAATAGATGAAACAGGAAATCTAAATGAGAATATAAGGCTTACTTACAGATATCTTGATATAAGAAGGCCAAAAATGCTAAATAATATAATAAAAAGAAATGATATGCTCTTTTCAATAAGAAAATTTATGAATGAAAAGGGATTTCTTGATGTGGATACTCCAATACTGGCAAAGGCTACACCTGAAGGGGCAAGAGACTTTATAGTGCCAAGCAGAACAAATAAGGGAGATTTTTATGCACTGCCTCAGTCACCGCAGCTGTTTAAACAGATTCTGATGGTTGCCGGAATTGATAAATACTATCAGCTTGCGAAATGTTTCAGGGATGAGGATTTGAGGGCAGACAGACAGCCTGAATTTACTCAGCTTGATGTGGAAATGTCCTTTGTGGAGCAGGAAGATGTAATAAATGTAATGGAAGAACTGGCTAAAAGAGTATTTAAAGATGTAACAGGACACGAAGTAACGGAAAAATTTGAAAGAATGTCCTATGATGATGCAATGAATAACTACGGTTCTGATAAACCTGACCTGAGATTTGACATGAAACTTATAGATTTGTCAGAAGAAACAGCAAATGCAGGTTTTTCAGTATTTGAAAATGCAGTAAAAGAAGGTGGAAAGGTAAAAGCTGTCGTAGCACCTGAAGGAGAAAAATTTTCAAGAAAACATATAAAGGATCTGGAAGATTATGTAAAAACCTACTTTAAGGCAAAAGGATTGGCTTATATAAAAATAGATGAAAAAGGTGAAGTGAACTCTCCTATCGCTAAATTTTTCAGTGAAGAGACGATGAAAAAGATTATTGAAAAACTTGGTATAAAGAATAATGAAATTGCACTTATTCTGGCAGACAGCTATAAGACTGTGCATGATGGACTGGGAGCATTGAGACTGAAACTAGGAGAAGATCTTGGTCTGATAGACAAAGATGCTTACAAATTCTTATGGGTAGTGGACTTTCCAATGTTTGAATGGAGCGAAGAAGAAAACAGATATAAGGCTCAGCATCATCCGTTCACTTCCATAAAAGCTGAAGACAGAAGATATCTGGATACAGATGAACTGGATAAGATAAAGACAGATTCCTATGATATGGTATTAAATGGTTATGAAATCGGTGGTGGAAGCATAAGAATTCATGATGAGGAATTACAGGAGAAGGTATTTGAAAAACTTGGACTTGGGAAAGAGGAACAGCAGGAAAAATTTGGATTCTTCCTTGAAGTGCTGAAATATGGGGTGCCGCCTCATGGAGGACTGGCATTCGGTATAGATAGATGGCTTATGGCAATGCTGAAGGAATCTTCAATAAAAGAAGTAATTCCGTTCCCTAAAACAAACAAAGGACAGGATCTTATGACAGGAGCACCTGCAGGAGTTGAAGAAAGTGTACTTGAAGAAGATTTGAGACTGAAACTTCTGGAAATAGAAAAATAGAATTCAAAATTAGATATAGTTAACTTAAAAATATGGGAGGAAATATGATAATTCTTTTTGGAAGCAAAACAATATATAAAAATATGGGGACAGTAGGTTCTTATCATTGTGAAAGATGCCATAACACTTCTGAATGGCAGTTTATGCAATATAGGACATGGTTTACGCTGTTTTTCATACCTGTATTCCCTATAAGTGGAAAGCATGAATATTTACAATGTCCTATTTGTAGTCAGGCATACAGAGTTCCTGAAGAAAAATAACCTGAAATCAGCTTTTTAAAAAATGGAAAAAGAGGAGCAAAAATGGATAATATTGAGATAGCGAAGCGGATAGTGGAGCTTTCAGGTGGAAAGAGAAATATAGTTTCAAATTCTGTCTATAAAACAGAACTCATTATAAAAGTAAAAAAAATTAATAAGATTGAAATAAGTAATTTCATGGAAATAGGGGAAGTTCTTGGAGTTACTGCAGAAGAAGGTAATATAATTAAGATACTTTTCAGAGCTGACAGGATAAACTTTATAGCAGAAGAACTTTCTAAATTAACAAAGACAAGAGTAAACCAAATAACAGAAGAAGAAAGG
>CAJPML010000059.1 GCA_905371725.1 Leptotrichia sp. oral taxon 215 | reverse complement strand
ATGGTATAGATATTTAAATTACAGATAAAATATCTATTTCAATATAACAGGATAAATGATATAATTATCTATAAAATTTACCTTTAAGGAGATGAATTTATGAAAATACTTGGAGTAATTCCTGCAAGATATGCATCTACAAGGTTTGAAGGAAAACCTTTAAAAGATATAAATGGAAACCCCATGATAGAATGGGTATATAAAAGGGCTAAAAATGCAGATATTGATAAACTTGTTGTGGCAACTGACGATCAGAGAATATATGATGCGGTTAAAAATTTTGGAGGAAATGTTGTTATGACGTCTACAGAACACGAAAATGGAACTTCAAGAATAATAGAAGTAATAAATAATACAGAATACAGTGACTTTGATTTTATTATAAATATACAGGGGGACGAGCCTCTTATAGATATAAAGTCTATTAATCTTTTGGCAAATAATTACAGGGAGGAAAAATCTGAAATCGTGACTTTGAAGAAGGAATTCAGGAAAGATGAAGATGTGAGTAATCCAAATATAGTGAAGGTAATAACAGATTTTAACAGTAATGCGGTTTATTTCAGCAGGTCAATGATTCCTTATGAAAGGAATTCTGTTGAAAATTTCAGGTATTATAAGCACTTGGGAATATACGGATATACTTCGAAATTTTTAAATGAACTTAAAAATCTCAAGGAAGGAATACTGGAAAGGATGGAATCACTGGAGCAGCTCAGGTTTATAGAAAATGGCTATAAAATAAAAGTGCTGGAAACAGATTCTGAAGTAATAGGAGTAGATACGGAAGAAGATCTGGCAGAAGTTATAGAATATGTCAGGGAAAAAGGTATAATATTATAAAAATGTAAGTTATGAAAGGAAAAAAATATGGAAAACGGAGTAATGATACAGTATTTTGAATGGAATCTTCCTGATGATGGAAAACATTGGGAAAGACTGAAAAATGATGCAGAACATCTAAGTGAAATAGGAGTTTCTGCAGTATGGATTCCACCTGCATATAAAGGAACATCTTCAATGGATGTTGGATATGGGGCCTATGATTTATGGGATTTAGGAGAATTTGATCAGAAGGGTAGCGTAAGAACGAAATATGGTACAAAACAGGAACTTATAGAAGCGATTGATGAACTTCATAAATATGGTATAAATGTCTATCTTGATGTTGTATTGAATCACAAGGCAGGGGCAGATGAAACAGAAAGATTTATGGCGATAGAAGTAGCTCCTGACAACAGAAATGAAGAAGTGACAGAACCTTATGAAATTGAAGGATGGACAAAATTTACATTTCCTGGAAGAAACGACAGATATTCTGCTTTTAAATGGAACTATAATCTTTTTACAGGAGTAGATTTTAATAATGAAAATCAGAAAACGGCTATTTATAAAATAGTGGGAGAAAACAAGGACTGGGCTGAAGAAGTGGATGGGGAAATGGGAAATTATGACTATCTTATGAATGCAGACGTGAACTATGCTCATCCTGAAGTGAGAAAGGAAGTAATAAGCTGGGGAAAATGGGTAGTGAATGAACTCAAACTGGATGGATTCAGAATGGATGCAGTAAAACACATAAGCGAAGGATTTATGAAGGAATTTCTTGATGAAGTCAGAAGTGTTTACGGACAGGACTTTTATTCTGTAGGAGAATATTGGAAAGATGACCTTGAAACATTAAAGGAATATCTGGAAAGTCTTGAATACACAACAGATTTATTTGATGTGGGACTGCATTTTAATTTTCATGAAGCATCAGTAAGAGGAAAGGAATTTGATCTTAGAACAATTTTTGATAATACAATACTGATGTCAGATTCAATGCAGGCAGTCTCTTTTGTGGATAATCACGACTCGCAGAAGGGAAGTGCACTGGAATCCCAGATAGAAAGCTGGTTCAAGCCACATGCCTATGCAATAATACTTCTGGCAGAAAGAGGTTATCCTTGTCTGTTCTATGGTGATTATTATGGTGTAGGTGGTCAGGAAAGTGAACATAGATGGATAATAGATCAGCTGCTTTATGTAAGAAAAAATTATGCCTATGGTGGAGAAATTGATTATTTTGACAATCCTAATATTATAGGAATTTACAGAACAGGAAGGGAAAATGAACTGAATACGGGATGTATAGCTCTTCTGTCAAATAATGAGGAAGGGGAAATAATGATAGAGGCAGGACAGAACCGTACAGGACAGGTATGGAAGGAAGTTACAGGAAGCGGATTTGAAAATGTTGTGATAGATGATAACTGTTTTGCTGCATTTAAAGTCAGAGCAGGAAAAATTTCGGTCTGGATTCCTGATGAACAGTAATAAAAAATAATTTACAGAAAGCAAGGGAGAATATGAAAAGGCAGACAAACAGAAGAGAAGAAATATTGGAAAATATTCAAAAAATAGTAGTAAAAGTTGGAACATCAACACTTACAAATAAAGACGGCAGTTTAAATATAGAAAAAATAAAAAAAATAGTTTCAGAGTTAAGCAATTTATCTGACAAAGGTTATGATGTGGTACTGGTAACATCAGGAGCAGTAGGAGCAGGAATGGGAAAACTCAATATGACGGAGCGTCCAAAAACGTTATCTGAAAAACAGGCACTGGCATCTGTAGGACAGGTGGCATTAACTCATCTGTATCAGTTACTTTTTCAGGAATATGGAAAAATAATAGGGCAGATTCTGCTTACAAGAGGGGATTTTTCAGATAGAAGAAGATATCTGAATGCAAGAAATGTATGTAATACGTTACTTAAAAATAAAATAATACCTGTAATAAACGAGAATGATGCAGTTGTATCAAATGAGCTGAAGGTGGGGGATAATGACACTCTTTCAGCATTAGTTTCGGGACTTATAGATGCAGATCTGCTGATTATATTATCTGATGTACAGGGATTATATAACAAAAATCCTCAGAAATATGAAGATGCAAATCTGATAGAAATTGTTGGGAAAATAGATGATGATATTAAAAAAACTGCAGGCGGAGAAGGCTCAAAATTTGGGACAGGAGGAATGATTACGAAAATAATTGCGGCGGAAATGGCAACTAAAATAGGTACAAACATGATAATTGCAAGTGGAGATGATCCAAAAAATATATCGAGAATAGTAGAGAAAGAAAATATAGGAACACTATTTACTAAGAAAAATAAAAAAATAAGTTCTAAAAAATACTGGCTTGCATACGGAACAAATAAAAAAGGTTTACTTACTATAGATGAAGGAGCTGAAAAAGCGCTGTTTAAAGGAAAAAGTCTTCTTCCTGTAGGAATAAAATCTTTTGAAGGTGATTTTGATAAGGGAACAGTAGTGAAAATTATGAATATGAAAAAAGAAAATATAGCGACAGGTATTTCAAACTATTCTTCAGATGAGATAGCACTTATTAAAGGACATAGAAGTGAGGATATAGAAAAAATACTTGGTCATAAATACGATGACGTTGTAGTACATATAGACAATATGGTAGTTACAAAAGGACAGTAATCATGACAATAGATTTTTGAAGAAACTGTAACTATATGGAGCATAATGAAAGGAAGAAAAATGATTAGCGGATATATCGAAGAAATGGGAAAGAAGGCAAAAGAAGCATCGAAAAAACTGCTTACTCTAGATACGAGAATAAAAAACAAAGCTCTTGTAATGATTGCTGAAGAGTTAATTAATAAAAAAGAAGAAATAAAGGAAGCAAACAGGATAGACCTTGAAAATGGAAGGAAGGAAGGACTTTCTTTTGCGCTTCTGGACAGACTGGAGCTCACAGATAAAAGGATAGAAGCTATGTCACAGGGATTAATGGAAATAGCTGCTTTTACTGATCCGATAGGAGAAATATTGACAGGCTGGAAACATAAGAATGGAATGACTATCGAGAAAAAGCGGGTTCCGTTAGGTGTACTTGGAATTATATACGAATCCAGACCAAATGTAACAATAGATTCGGCAGGCCTTGCAATAAAATCATCTAATGCGGTAATTTTAAGAGGATCGGCAAATGCAATAAATTCAAATATTTACTTAAGCAGACTTTTTAATGAAACAGGAATTAAGGCGGGACTGCCTGAAAATTCAGTTCAGCTTATAGAAAATACTGACAGGGGAATAGTGAATGAACTGGTAAAAATGAATCAGTATGTTGATGTTCTTATACCCAGAGGTGGAAAAGGACTGAAAAAGTTTATTATTGAAAATGCTACAATTCCTGTTATTGAAACGGGAGCAGGAGTATGCCACGTATTTGTAGATGAAAGTGCAAAGATGGAAAATGTATTGCCAATTATAAAAAACGCAAAAACCCAGAGACCGAGTACATGTAATTCCATAGAAACTGTACTGGTTCATAAGAATATTGCTGGGAAGATACTGCCTGAGCTTACAGATATGCTTATAAAAAGCGGTGTGGAGCTCAGATATAGCAAAGAAGCTTTTGATATAGTAAACAGGAATGATGTGAAGCTTGCAAATGAAGAAGATTTTGGTGCAGAGTATCTTGATATGATAATGTCCTTGAAACTTGTAGAAAATGTAGATGAAGCAATAGAATATATAAATAATCACAGTACACAGCATTCAGATTCAATAATAACAGAATCAATAGATAATGCTGAAAAATTCTTAAATGAAGTGGATTCGGCGGCAGTTTACCTGAATGCATCTACAAGATTTTCAGACGGTGGAGAATTTGGCTATGGCGGGGAAATTGGAATTTCCACTCAGAAACTTCATGCAAGAGGGCCTATGGGTGTAAGAGAGCTTACAACAACAAAGTATATTATCAGAGGAAATGGGCAGATTAGGGAGTAAATAGAAATTGTAAAGAAATGTATGATATTGAACTGAAACAGTACATTTCATAATATTTCATAAAAAAGTGACATTTACTATTGCAATTTACCCTTAAAAAGAAAAAATCATTTTTCTCTAAAAAAAATATTATTTTTATGATATAATTACAAAATAGGCAAAAATATAAAATAACTCTAATTCTAATAAAAACACGGAGGTAACTATATTGGAAATAGATCATATAGAAGGAAAAGGTTTTTTTATTAATGATGAAAAAGGAGAGACAGTTGCAGAACTGACTTACAGAAAAGAAGGAGAAAAATTATATTTTGATTATACATTTGTATCTCCGTCACTGAGAGGTCAAGGTATTGCTGATAAACTTCTTAATGCAGGTGTAGAATATGCTGAAAAAAAAGATTATAAAATTGTGCCTGTATGCAGTTATATAGTTAAAAAGTTTAGAAGCGGTAGATACGATTATATAAGGGGATAGAGAGACATGAGTTTATTTATATTGAAAATAATAGGTATTATAACAATGTTTATTGATCACTATCACTATATAATAGGAGGTCCTTTAATTTTAAATATTATAGGAAGAATAGCATTTCCAATATTTGCTTTTTCACTTGTAGAAGGTTTTTTTCATACACGGGATTTTAAAAAATATATTGGGAGAATTTTGATTTGTGCTATAATTCTTCAAGCACCATCAATTATTTTTAAACTGGATTATCCTGTGAATATATTTTTTACTTTACTTACTGGACTTATAATTATGAAAATATATCATTCTGGAAAAATTCACTTTCTGATAAAAATTATTTTAATTGGAGGATTAACCTATATAGCAAAAAGGTATGATTTTGATTATGAAATATACGGAATTTTAACAATAGTTATTTTCAATATCTTTAGAGGAAAGAAAATCCTCATATTCTCTTCATTTCTAATATTAAATATTATTACAGTATTAAAGCCTGAGATATTTAATCTGAAAGAAATTCAGATATATTCAATATTTTCATTAATTCCTATATTTGCATATAATGGTGAAAAAGGTAAAAATACGAAATATTTCTTTTATTTCTTTTATCCTGTTCATTTTTTAATTTTAGAAGGAATAAAAGAAATAATTGATAGGTTTTAGATGTTATTGATTTTTGAAAGAAAATTTTTTTGGGAGAGAAAATGACAAAAAAGGAAAGACTGAATAAGATATTTCCGATACTTGAAAAGAAATTCGGAAAACCTAAGTGTGCACTGAATTTTGAAACTCCTTTTCAGTTAATGGTCGCTGTTATTTTATCAGCACAGTGTACAGATGAAAGAGTAAATATAGTAACAAAAGAATTATTTAAAGTTGTAAAAGAGCCTCAGGATATTCGCAATATGGATATAGCAGTACTGGAAAAATACATAAAATCAACAGGTTTTTATAAAAATAAGGCTAAAAATATAAAATTAAATGCAGAAGCACTGTTAGAAAAATACAATGACAATATTCCAAATAGAATGGAAGAACTCGTGGAGCTTGCAGGAGTTGGACGAAAAACAGCAAATGTAGTCTTAGGAGAAATATGGGATATAAGAGAAGGAATTGTTGTGGATACGCATGTGAAAAGGCTTTCTAACCGCATAGGTTTTGTAAAAAGTGAAAATCCTGAAATTATAGAAAGGGAACTGATGAAGTTTGTTCCTAAAAAAAGCTGGTTTGAATATTCGCATTATTTGATTTTACATGGAAGGGACAAATGTAAGGCGAGAAAACCACAGTGTGACATATGTGAAATAAATGAATATTGTAA
>CAJPML010000058.1 GCA_905371725.1 Leptotrichia sp. oral taxon 215 | reverse complement strand
AATGAAAAAATTATTTTTAGTCAACTAAATTAATTTAGTCAATTAAGTTAGTTATTAAAGTTATTATTTTTCTGAAATTACATCTACTCCTGGCAATACTTTTCCTTCCAAGTATTCAAGCGATGCTCCTCCTCCAGTTGAGATATGCGAGAATTTGTCAGCAAATCCTAATTGGATAGCCGCCGCCGCTGAATCTCCACCACCGATGATTGTTTTAGCTCCAGATAATTCTGCAATTGCTTTACATACACCGATTGTCCCTTTTGCGAAGTTTTCCATTTCAAATACTCCCATTGGTCCGTTCCATACTACTGTTTTTGCACCAACTAGAGCGTCTGAGAATAATTTGATAGATGCTTCTCCTATATCTAATCCCATCCATCCGTCTTCAATGGCATCTACAGAAACTGTTTTAAATTCTGTATCATTTTTAAATTCTTTTGCTACAACTGTATCAATTGGCAATAACAGTTCAACATTTTTTTCTTTAGCTTTTTTGATTAATGAAGCGGCTAATTCTACTTTATCAGCTTCTAACAATGAAGAACCTGTGTTTTTACCTTCAGCTTTTAAGAAAGTAAACATCATTCCTCCACCGATAATTACTTTATCAGCTTTATCCAATAAATTTTCGATTACACCAATTTTATCAGAAACTTTTGCCCCTCCTAAAATTGCTACCAGTGGTCTTTCAGGATTATCAACTGCTCCACCGATGAATTCGATTTCTTTTTCTACAAGGAATCCTACTGCTGATTCTTTGATGTTTGAAGCAATTCCTACATTTGAAGCATGTGCTCTATGTGCAGTTCCAAATGCGTCATTTACAAATACATCTCCAAGTGATGCCCAGTATTTTCCTAATTCAGGATCATTTTTAGATTCTTTTTTACCATCCAAGTCTTCAAATCTAGTATTTTCAAACATTAAGATTTCTCCATCTTTTAACTCAGCAACTGCTGACTCTAATGCTGCTCCTCTTGTTTCAGGCACGAATTTAACTGGTTTTCCTAAAAGTTCTTCTAATCTTTTTGCAACTGGCGCTAAAGTTTTTGATGCTTTATCAGCTTCTTCTTTTACTTTTCCTAAGTGAGAGAATGCGATTACTTTTCCACCATTTTCCAAAATATATTTCAAAGTTGGAAGCGCAGCTGTAATTCTATTGTCATTCGTAATAACTCCATCTTTTATCGGTACGTTAAAATCAACTCTTACCAATACTTTTTTACCTTTTACATCCAAGTCTTTTAAAGTTTTTTTAGCCATGTAGTTATATCCTCCTAAAATTTATTCATAATATCATTTCTTCCTATTTGAATTATACCACTCTTTAAACTGATTTTCAAGTTATTTAGCACACAAAGATTAAAGAAAATTTTCATGCTCAAAATATTTACTATAACCAAGTTTTTAATGAGTATTTTTATATAATTAAATTGTACAAATCTTAGATATTCCTTTTACAGTAGATTTTTTTCGGCTAAAATGATAAAATATACCTATAAATAAATTTGAGAATACTCAACCGCTTTAAAATCGAACTGTTAAAAAACGGAATACATCTACTGCCTAAGGGAAAAACAGTGTAGTTTTTTAAGTTTGGCTTCAAAGCGGCTTTTGTATGTCTAAAACTTTTTCATTCTTAGTATTCAAGTAGAATAAACATAGTATAAAATTCTATTCAGAAAATAATTATGACATGCAATGAAAATTTTTAAAAAGAGGAGAGCAGGAAATGTATAAAATATTTGAAGATGTAGAGTACAAAACGCTTAAAGAGGGAAAAAGTTTTGTGATAAAGGGCATCGAATATGATTCACGTAAAATTGAAAAAGATTTTGTATTCGTAGCGATGACAGGAAGCATCGTAAATGGGCATGACTTTATTCAAAAAGCCATTGATGGCGGCGCAAAAATGATTATTTCCGAAAAAAATATTGACACAGGGCAGTACCAAAGTGCCAGCGACGTAACTTTCATACAAGTTGAAGGCATACGAAAAAAGCTCGGAATAATCGCCTCAAACTACTATGACTATCCGCAGGATAAAATAAAAATCATCGGAATTACAGGAACAAACGGAAAAACTACATCAAGCTTCATTCTGGAAAACATTCTGGAAAAAACTGCCAGAATAGGAACAACTGGAAACCGTATACTGGATAAAGAGTTTGAAACAGTAAATACAACTCCTGAATCACTTGAGCTGATAAAACTGATTGACAAAAGTGTAAAAAGCGGAGCCGACTACTTTATAATGGAGGTAAGTTCCCATGCACTTGAAATCGGACGTGTTGACATGCTAAAATTTGATTCTGCAATTTTTACGAACTTGACACAGGATCATTTGGACTTTCATAAAACAATGGAAAACTATTTTAATGCCAAGAAAAAAATATTTTCAATGCTAAGAAACGATAAAAATCATACTGGCAGTGGAGTAATCAACATTGACGATGAATACGGAGCAAAAATTTATCTGGAAAACAACGCTAAAAACTTCATTTCCATAAGTGTAAAAAATGAAGACGCTGACATCTGGGGTGATATCCTGAACTACACAAATAACGGAATGAAAGTCAAAATAAACCTAAAAAACTATTTAGAAAAATACGGAAAAAACTTAAAAAATACAGAAAATGTATACAGATTTGAAATTGATCTAGTCGGAGAGTACAACTTGTACAATATTCTAGGGTGCATAGCTTCAGCGTTGTCATTAGGAATAGAAATGGACTTCATTGTCAAAAAGCTGGAAACTATGCCAGCAGTTCCTGGAAGATTTGAAACTATAAAAAATGATCTGGATGTACGGATTGTAGTGGATTTTGCACATACCGACGACGGTCTTCTGAATGTTGGAAAAACCTTGAAACAAATTACCGATAACCGTGTTATAACAATATTTGGCGCAGGCGGTGACAGGGATCACGAAAAACGTCCAAAAATGGCGCAAGCCGCCATAAAGTTCAGTGACTTCATCATTTTAACCTCAGATAATCCACGTACAGAAAATCCTACAAAAATTTTGGCAGATATAGAAAAAGGGCTTATAGGCGAAAAATTCCCTTTTAACAGATACCTTATCATTGCCGACAGGGAGAGGGCAATAAAATATGGAACACGAATGCTGGAAAAGGGCGACAGCCTTTTAATCGCGGGAAAAGGACACGAAACATACCAGATAATTGGAACTGAAAAAATTCATTTTGATGACAGGGAAATTGTGAAGGAAGCACTGGAAACAAAAATACAAAGGGGCTAACGCCTCTTTTTACTTTATATATTCTTTTTCCATAAAAAATAGAAATTATATTTTGTCTGTTTGCTGATAAATAGCATTAATCTCTTGTAAAAACACTTCATAGCGAATCTGCTATTTAAACCGAAAATATTATACAATCCATGTAATAAATTACTTTTTACGAATAGAATAACAATTCCCTAAAAATCAACCACAATTCCCGAATTTGCCTTGCCTCCTTTTTTCCCATGCACAATAACCAAATCTGTTTTTTTATATTTATTTATTTCAATTGAAATGATATTCATATTATTTGCGTAAATATATCTGAATACATCATTCAGCCTGCTGTTTGGCACAATTACAAAGAACTCCCCATAATTGCTCAAAAGTCTGCGAATTTCTCTAAAAAGTTCTTCCAATGTGAGTAAAATTTCATATTTGCTAATACGCTCTGTCACATTGTCAGGCAACTTTCCAGCATTAACTTTTTTATATGGAGGATTGGAAAAAATAAATTCATATTTCCCCTCAATATTTTTTATATTTTCATTTAATGGCGTTATTTTTTGCCTCAGATTATTTATTTCTATATTTTTTTCTAATGTTTCGTACACATCCTTCTGCACCTCAACTGCAATAATCCTCTCCACCATATCAATTTTGGAAATTAATAGGCTCATTATGCCTTGTCCTGCTCCTATTTCCAAAATTACGCTTTTTCTAGTCTTTGGATTTTTATTCTTTTTACTAAAGTATTTTCTTATAAAACTAGACAGCAGCAGGGAATCTTCTGTTATTTTCAACCCCTTTTCCTCAACTATCATTTTTTTATCGGCACTTTCTAGCATTTCAACATATCCCATTATTTTAATTCCTCCTTTAGCAAAGCAAAACAAAAACTGCCCCAAACATTTTTATATTTGAAACAGTCTTTGAAAATATATATTTATTTAAATTTTATGCAGAAGCTGAATCCTCTTTTTTCATGAACTGTAAATTTTGTTAATTTTAAATGAGCTTAAGTGTATTTTTATAAAATTTCCAGCTCCTTGTCTGCATATTCATGTGCCAGTTCCAGTCTTACACGTTCTTTTGAATTTTCAAATGTTGCCTGTGTGAACGGTATTTCTGACGTTTTTGTTATTAGATAGTATCCTGAAGTGTCATTTCTTTCAAGGATTCCGTCTTTTTTCAGTGCAAATATCTGATTCATCAGTTCATCATTTTTTCCAATTCCTGGAATGGCATCTGATTTAACCATTTTCTTAAATCTTTCCTTTACACTGAATTTATATTTATCCTGTTTTTCCACTGTGCTCCATGTAACTTTTCCGCTTTCGATTTCTGCCTTCAAATCCTGAACTTTTTTGATGATTTTTTGTTTTGAGGCTTCGGAAATAGTCGGTGTTATCAGAATATGGCTGACTTTTGCAACGTTTTCGTTATTTGGATCCTTGCTTTGAATATATATAATGTGGTATCCAAATTGAGTTTTTATAGGTCCGACAATATCTCCTGCCTTTCCGCTCTTAACTGCGTTTGCAAATTCAGGCACAAGCTGTGAAAGATCGGCTGTTTCTCCTAAACTTCCACCATTATTAGCAGATCCCGGATCTTTTGAAAATTCTTTCGCCTTAGCTGCAAAGTTATCCTTATTTGTTGTTTTCATAATATTCTGAGCTTGCTTCTTGGCTGCTTCAAAATCTCCATCTCCTGCCTGATATTCCTCTCCTATTACATAACCGCCTATGCTGTTCGGAATATTGTAGCTGTCTTTCTTTGCATTAAATTTTGCCTGCAATGCAGCTTCATCAGGCTTATACGTATCAATCAGGTAATTATAGTATTTTTGAGAATAGTCTCTTAGCTGCTCCACGCCTGTCAGTTCAGGATCGGCTTTTATTCCTGCCGCCTTTGCCTTGTTGGAAATCTTTACAAATTTATCAAGATTTGTCTTCAATGTTGCCTTCAGGTCATTTACAGCCTTATCTGAGTATCCTTGCTGAGTCTGTGAAACAAGATTTATCAGCTGCTCGTTTACAGCTTCATTTGTATATTTATAATCTCCATTTTGCGCCACAGTCGCTGTCATGCTGGCATACATTTTTTCAAAGTCCTTGTTCTTGAATACAATCTTTGTTTTCTCCTTAGCCTTTGCAATATATGACTTTAAAATCATGATATTCTTGTCCTGTGTCATATTTTCCCTAATTTGTTCCTTCACGTCTTCAAAATCCTGATTCAGGAAAGCCTGAGTATATTTATTTCTCTCGTATGCTTTTTTAATTTCCTCATCCGTAACCTTGTCATTTGAAAATATCTTTTCTCTCATTTTTTCAATTATTTTTTCATCTTTTATTGCCTTTTTAAAAGATGTTATGTTATAACCTCTGTTTCTCAGATGATCAGCAAATTCTTTTCTGTTCATTTGCGACTGTTTCTGATAATTGTTAAATTCCTTGTTTATTTCAGCTCCGCTTACTTTTATCCCCAAATTATGAGCTGACGAAAGCAGCACTTCCTTATCAATCATAAGCTGTAAAACATATTCATTTATAATGTTGTCAGGAATATTCTTTATATTTTCAGCACTTACTCCAACTTGTGACAGCTGCTGTATTTTCTGCTGATTTATTTCACTAAGCTGTGTTTTAAGTCCATAGCTCTCCCTTTCAAAATCATCACGGTAGATTTTTGCCCCATTAACTGTCGCAATCACTTCCCTATGGTTCATAGCTCCAAACACGTTATTTTTCAGGAATAATATACCTGTAATAAGCATGGCTATTCCAAATATTCCTATCATAACTGCAGAAACAATCTGGATTGCCTTCTTGTGACTTCTAAATAATCCCATTATCTGTCTTCCTTTCCTTTTTCTTTAGTCATTTAAGTATTATAGCATACAATAGACTATTTTTCTATTATTTTTTAAATAAGAATCACGTAAATTTGTGAAAGAGTTCCCTTATTAAACTGACTTTAGGATTTTCCGAACCTTCTCCTCATCAATTTCTGATATTTTCTTTACTGATACAGGATTTTCAAAATGCAAATTTATTGCCTTTTCAAACCAGGTTACACCAATCCATTGTCCAAATTTATATCCAGTTTTCTCAAAAAACGCAACCCTTTTAAACTCAAAATAATTATGAAGCTTTTCACTGTTCTCGTTAGGATAAGTTACAAGTCCGTAAACATTCACAATATTCTGTAACTTTAATATTTCAATCAAAATTTTATACAGTTTTTTTCCAATTCCATTTCCAGCAAACTTCCCATCGGTATAGACCGAAAGCTCAGCATCCCACTGATAGGCAGCTCTTGTCCAAATTCTATGTGCATAAGCATATCCAGCAATCTCATTTCCACATTCACATACAATATACGG
>CAJPML010000057.1 GCA_905371725.1 Leptotrichia sp. oral taxon 215 | reverse complement strand
AATTTTCTTTTTTCGGAATAACCTTTTCTTTTATTATTATTGATTTATCACATGAAATGATATATAATTTGTTAGTAATTAATAAAAAATTATAGATAGAGGTGAAATTGTGAAAGAGAAAATCATAATTGTCGACTTCGGTTCGCAGTACAGTCAGCTTATTGCTAGAAGAATAAGGGAAATGGAAGTTTACTGTGAAATCGTACCTATGGTCGACATTGAACAGATTAAGAATGGAGAAGATAAAATCAAAGGAATAATCTTTTCAGGAGGTCCTGCCTCAGTTTACGAAAAGGATTCACCTACTGCAGACAGAGCAGTTTTTGATTTAGGAATTCCTATACTGGGAATATGTTATGGAATGCAGCTTATCACACATCTTAACGGTGGAAAAGTTGAAAAGGCTGAATCAAGGGAATTTGGAAAGGCAATTCTGGAAGTAATTGACAGTCAGAATCCGCTTCTTTCAGATATTCCAAAAACTTCAAGCATATGGATGAGTCATAATGACCATATTACAGTACTGCCTGACGGTTTTGAGATAATTGCCAGAACAGATTCATCAATCGCAGCCATTACAAACAATAATGGCATTTATGCACTGCAATTTCACCCGGAAGTAGTTCATTCCGAATGCGGAACTGAAATAATTTCAAACTTCGTATTTAATATATGTAAATGTCAGAAAAACTGGAAAATAAAGAACTTTATACAGGAAAAAACAAAGACAATAAAGGAAACCGTAGGAGACGAGCATGTTCTTCTTGCCCTTTCAGGAGGTGTGGATTCTTCTGTGGCTGCCGTTCTGATTAACAATGCAATAGGAAAGCAGCTTACATGCATGTTTGTCGATACAGGGCTTCTGAGAAAGGATGAAGGAAAGAAAGTCCTCGAATACTATAAGGAACATTTTGACCTGAATATTGTGTTCGTTGACGCAAAGGACAGATTCCTGAACAAGCTTAAAGGTGTGGATGAGCCTGAAGCCAAGAGAAAGATCATTGGAAATGAGTTTATCGAAGTATTCAATGAGGAAATCAGAAAGCTCAAAGGACAGGAAGGTGCAAAATTCCTTGCACAGGGTACAATCTACCCTGATGTTATTGAATCACAGTCTATAAAAGGACCTTCACATACTATAAAATCTCACCACAATGTAGGAGGACTGCCTGAAGACCTTAAATTTGAACTTCTTGAGCCTTTAAAGGAGCTGTTTAAGGATGAAGTAAGAAAAGTTGGGCATGAATTAGGACTGCCTGACACAATTATAAATAGACATCCATTCCCAGGACCGGGACTTGGAATAAGAGTTATCGGAGAAGTTACGCCTGACAAGGTAAAAATACTTCAGGAAGCCGATGACATCTTTATCAATGAACTTATGACCAAGGGACTTTATGGAAAGGTGGATCAGGCATTTGTAACATTGCTCCCTGTGAAAACTGTAGGGGTGATGGGCGATCAGAGAACATACGAATATGTGGCTGCAATCCGTTCAGTAAATACTATCGACTTTATGACTGCCACATGGTCAAAACTGCCTTACGAATTCCTTGAGGAAGTGTCAAACAAGATTATAAACAAAGTAAACGGAATAAACAGAATTGTGTATGATATTTCTTCTAAGCCACCAGGGACTATTGAGTGGGAGTAGGAAGTAACAAATATGATTCTGCTATAAAATCTTTGAAAACAGCGGAGTTTCAGAGATTTTGATGTAGCAAATTTCTCTAAATGATACTGTTTTGATACTAAAAATGAGAAAAGGCAGGTCTGAAAAGGAGTTGTTGAATTTAGATCGTATCATAATATAGTGTTATTTTAGTAAAAATAAGAATTTAAAATATTGATGAATGATAGGTGGAAATTATGGGAATAAAAATGACGATTCACAATATAAAGAATATAGATGATTTTCAGTTCGAGATACCAACTGAAAAAGGATTGTATGCACTTACTGGCGAAAATGCATCAGGGAAAAGTACGGTTATTTCATGTGCGGCTTCTGCTTTTTACGTACCATCTTTTTATGATTATTTTGGAACTCCTAAAAAGGGGGCACATATTGAATTTGAATTTGAGGGCAAAACAAGAAAAATATGTGAAAAAAATGAAAAGTGGGAAACCCCTAGAATGTTTCTTGGTATAACAGGTTTTTACGAGGGGAGTATTGTTTTTGGAAATAGATTTAGAGATATAGAGTATAACTTATTGTCAAAATTATCTAAGATAAAGAAAGAAATGTTAATCGAAGCATCGTCTTTTGTTAAAGAAAGTTTGGGTGCTATATTACATGATGATAAAAGTCACTATAGTAAACTTTATGTCTTAAAGAGTAAAGAAGCAAAGATATTGGGATTAAAAAGAAAAATATATTATTATGAAAATAAAGAAACAATTATAAGTCAATTGAATATGTCAACAGGAGAAAATTTGTTATTAACTATTTTAGACTCTTTAGAGAAGCGTTTAAAAAAAGAAAATTATAGCCTAAATCCTGCTTTTATGTTTTTGGATGAGATTGAATTGGCGCTACATTCTTCAGCATTAAGACGGTTGGTTTTTTTTCTTGATAAAATTGCATATAAAAATGATATTGTAGTTTTATTTTCTACACATTCAATTGAACTGATTAGGAGTATATCCCCTAAACGAATATTCTATCTACAAAATTATATAGATGGAACACTTGAAATTATTAATCCTTGTTATCCAGTTTATGCAACTAGAAATCTTGAGTCATCAAATTATGGACATGACTTTATTATTATGGTAGAGGATGATTTGGCTAAAGAAATTATTGAAAGAATTCTCAAAAAAGAAAGACTTCTTGCAAATAAACGTATCCTTGTTATAGCTGTTGGTGGTTGGACTCAAGTAATTCGTTTTGCTTATGATTCTATAAGATCTAATTTGGCCTTGAGTACTACTAGAATATTAATTATTCTAGATAGAGATATTAAAGATAATGTGAATAATTTTATGAAAAAAGAAAAAATAGGATTTTCAAATGAACCTAATTTTTTGCCTATTAAAAGTTTAGAAAAATATTTGTTGGAAAAATTGGTTATTAATATTGATAAAGCTATTTTTAGGGAGTTAAATGATTATATTTTTCAAGGTAAGTCATTGGATGTTATTATCAAAGAATATAATCGTAAAGAACAAGGACAAACTGAAAAAGATAAAGATGGAAAGAGATTATATTCTGAAATAGAACATGAATTATCTCAAATTCGTAAAAACGTAAAAGACTTGGTTGAAATTATAATTGAGTATATATTTTTATCAGGTAGTGTTGAAATTGAAGAATTAGTAGAATTTTTAAAAAAAGAAATAGATTTAGCTGATTAATAATTGTTCTATTTTTATTGATAATTTTTATGATCAACATTAGAAAAATACCGATAAAAGCAAAGTACATAACTTTAAGACCAAAAATCTTTCAGTTATGTGCTTTTTCTATAATTATTTATATTCAGTAGAATTTTGGCATTTATTCCACTTTTATAGAATTTCACATTGCTTTCTTCAAAAGGAACATAATCTTTTTTCAGACCTTCAGGATAGTCGGCTTTCCAATCCTGCAATGCCTCTTTTGTAATTTCATTATTTTCGTATTTTTCCTTCATTTTTTGTCATTGTTCAAGCATGCATTTAATTCTAAGAATGGCTTCACTACCAAAATAGATAACTGTGGTAGTATATTCAGGATCTGCATCATTTACAATAACAGGTCTTATATTGACTTCAACGCTGTCGTTCAGCTTAAACAAAAATCTCATCAAATCATATTTCGTATAAGGATAATCAGGTTTTTTTAAGTACTCTTTATTTACATGGAGTGCAGTAGATATATTTTCCAAAACATCCTCTTTGGGAGTGCGAATATCAAGTTCATATTGCCTGATTTTCACATCATCTAAATGCATTCTGTCTCCTAATGCTTTTTGATTAATTCTCCGTAGTTCACGGAATTTTCTAATCAACTTATCCAAACTCAATTTTATCACTTCCTTAGGAGCAAATTTGTTTCACTTATTACTTTGATCGAAAAAAAGAAAAAATTCAATAGAAAAATAAAAAAAGGACTTGGCAGAAACAAAAATGTACTGCACCCAAAATCTTGTGTCCAAGATTGGAAGTTCAGTACACAACCATTCCTTTTATTATTCAAAGTATCTATTTTTTGGATGCAGATTCTTTATTATCTAATCTTACATCAATAGATACTATTTTTATATCAACATTATGATATTGACAAACATCATAACAAACTTCCTGAATGTTTTTTATGCGTTCTACATCTTTGTCTGTGTAAACTATTACAAGAAATATACCCTTATCACAAGAATCAACATTCATATAAAGAGGTAACTGTTTTTTTAGACCATTCCAAAACTTTGTGTTTTTTGCTAGTTTTATTTCCAGTAATACACGATTTGAATATCCACTGCTAAATCGAAAATCAATAGGACCCATTCCTTGATTTACTTCACGAGTTAAATCAATATTATTTGCTCGACAATGTTCATCAAGAATTCCTTTAAACAGTAATTGAACATCTTCTTCGCTTCTTGGAGTATTTTTCATATCATTCCATAAAAGTTTATACCCAGAACGAAATTCAATAAATTCTTTATAATAATTTACAAAGTTCATAATCCTCTCGAAAAAAGTTTTCTCATTGACAGTACTATCAAATAAAAATGGATTATCAATAACAGCTTTTTTTGATAACTCATACCAATTATACCGAAAAGTATGTTTCATTAATTCACCAAAAGATTTTACTTCGCGTTTTTCAACAATATCAATATATTCTTTTACAAGATTATACTTCTCAATTGCAATTTGAGCTATGGTTTCTTTATCAAGATTCTTGTCCACCTCATAATTAAAATCATTTCGTAAACGTTCAGCTAACTGTATCGTTTCAGAAAAATCATCACTGTTAATTTCGGGTAAAACATTTAAGAAATTTTTAGGTATTAGAAGTATTGGTGCATTTTGTTTATATGGATTTACTGGTAAAAGATATTCATCATTATACCAACGTTTATATTTATAATCAAAATAAGCATTTTGTATCTTTTGTTTAGTCATAGGAACATTATGTAGATTACAAATTTTTTGGGTATATGCAATCAAACGGGTCTTTAAAAGAATTGCAGTCATATCACTTAATCTATCTGGACCAATGCCTTCACAAAATATTCCTAATTCTTCAAAATGAGAAATATGTGTTACACCTTTAGCGATTAACCTACTAATGTTATGTGTTAGTGTTTTTGACCATTTTAGACCTGTTCCTGAGCCATGTTGTGTATTTGAATATCCCAAACAAATTGAATTAACTTCTGGAAACATCAACATGTTTTTGGCTTTTTTATAACTTAAATGACTCTCTAATCCGCCAGAATGAGCGATTAGTTCAAATGCCTGTTGAAAGAAATACATAATTTCAGAGTAGCTGTCTTTAAATAATTCATCTTGAGATTTAAAGACAGAAAAAGGATCAATAAACAAAAGTGTATCTTGATGAAGTATAGGATTGAACCATTCTTCATCATCCATATATTTAATACCGAATTGTTCAGAAAAAAGCACTTAATTACCTCCTTATACATATTTTAAATTCATATTGTAATTGACAATATGAAAATCGTTTTACTATCCATATATAAACATTAAAATCAAAATTTTCTTACACATTTTTCTCATTATTTTATGATGTTTTTTGAGTTATAACTAAAAAATTTTTTTCGCAATTTTCTAGTTCTTTGTCAAGTGTGGCAGTAAAAAGTTTAATAATCTGAACAGATAATACCTTCTAATGAATCTTTTTCTTTTCCAAAGATATCTGAAGATTTATTAATTAACACATATTTAATCTTTTTGAATTAACAGCATAACCCTTTACAATATACTCTTTCAAGATAGATGCAGCCCATTTTCTAAAAGCAATACCTCTTGGAGATTTTACTCTATATCCAACAGAAATAATCATATCAAGATTGTAGTAATTAAAAGTTCTTTCGATAGACCTGTCACCTTCATTTTGAACTTGTACAAATTTTGCACAAGTTGAGCTTTCTTCCAATTCATTTTCCTTAAATATATTTTTGATATATCTCTGTATTACAGAATGGTTTCTATCAAAAAGCTTTGCCATTTTTTAACCACACTGTTTCTTTATCAGGAGCTACTTTAACTGTTCCTATTGACCAAAAATAAAAATTTATTTTTGGTCAATAGACTTTATAAATTATGTTCTAACTTGGTTCTCCAACTTTTTTCAAATCTTCACAATTTATATTTAAAATTTCTTCTAATTTTGTTAGAACCCATAGCCATCTTTCTTTTAAGGCATTCTCATTCCATTTCTGATTAAACTTATTATTATTATAATCATCTAATATTTGTTGTGAAATTCTAAATGAGGTTGTATTTTTTTCACTTCCAGATAAATATTTTTCCATTTTTTTATCAAACGGACTATTACTTGCCTCTATATTTTTCTTTCCACTTAATAAAGTGAGATTTGCAATACTTTTAATCCATTTATTTTCTATCACTTCTGTTATATGATTCCATTCAGGATATTGTTTATATTTTTTAGGCAAAATATGTTCTAAATGCAACTCCTTATCTAATTTTATAAAATTACTTAAAGAGTTGTCTGTCATATCATATTCCATTATTATTAGTAAAGGTTTTATCCATACTTCATCAAGATACACTTTTGTTTATTGATCCTTTTTCTGT
>CAJPML010000056.1 GCA_905371725.1 Leptotrichia sp. oral taxon 215 | reverse complement strand
CATAGAAACTGTACTCATAAATGCAGTTGAATGTGAACCTTATCTTACTTCAGATTACAAAGTAATGGAAAAACATGCAAAAGAACTTATAGACGGTACTCATTTCTTAATGAAGGCAGGTCATGCTAAAAAAGGAGTAATTGCAATAAAAGTTGTAAATGATAAACTTGCAAAGAAACTTCAGGAAGCGACTGAAGGATATCAGAATATAGAAGTGGTTACAGTACCTGATGCTTATCCTATGGGGTGGGAAAGAGTACTTATAAGAGAGCTTTTTAAGAAAGAATATGAAAGATTTCCAGGAGAAATTGGAATAATAGTTAATAATGCTACAACAGCAATTTATCTTTCTGAAGCATTGAGGGATAAAAAGCCTATAACTCACAGAATAGTTACAATATCAGGGGAAGGGGTAAAAAGTCCTGAAAATGTGTATGTTCCAATAGGAACATCAGTAGATTATATAATAGAAAAAATAGGTGGATATACAGATAATGTAAATGAAATGTTTGTATTAGGTGGAGGGCCTATGATGGGTAAATCCATTGCAAATGACACTTTTGTAGTAACCACTTACAGTAACTCAATAACTATACTGCCTAAAGTAGTTGAAGAGGAACTTCCTTGTCTAAGATGCGGACTTTGTATTGAGCATTGTCCTGCAAAAATACAGCCTGTACAGATTATGAACCTTGAAAAACAGAAAAATACAGAAGGTGTAATAGAAGCCCGTGCTGACAAGTGTATTACATGTGGACTGTGTACATATATCTGCCCATCTAAAATAGAAGTTACTGACTGGGTTGGAAAAGCAAAGACAAGAGTAAGTAATGCACGAAAGGCGGGGAAATAAGTATGAAAATAATTTTTAAAAGAACAACACCTACGTATAGAAATCAGCTGACTACTCAGCAGGTAATGATATATTTGACAGCAACACTGGTAGTAGTAAGTTTATTTTCTGTCGGTTATTATTTTACTTTGGGAGCAGATTACGGTATTAAGGCTTTATTAATGATAATAGCTTCAGTAGTTGCGGCTTATTTATGCGAAACAGGGTATTTCTATCTGCTTAAGGAAAAAGATATAAAAAAAGCGATTAATAATTCTTTTCCATATGTGACGGCAATATTATTTGCATTAATACTGCCAATAGGAACACCATATTATGTTGTAATTTTCGGTAGTATCTTCTCAATACTAATAGGAAAACTAATTTTTGGAGGATTTGGACAGAATATATTTAACCCTGCATTGATAGGAAGGGTATTTGTAATGATGTCTTACGGAGATAAACTTACGGCAGTACTTCCTGGAAAAGCTGTAGATGGTGTAACTTCTGCTACTCCTACAACTATCATGTCAATGGGAAACTGGATGGGAGAATCAAATATATCTCTGGCAAACTTATATTTAGGATTTTATAAGGGATCAATAGGAGAAACTTTTGCAGTAATAATAGTTATTGCAGGAGTATTTTTGGCTATAAAGAAGGTTCTTGACTGGAGACTTCCTGTATTTTATATAGGAACATCTTTTCTAATAGCATTTATTTCAGGAATGACACACGGTTTATCGCCATTGCACTTTGCACTGGTTCATATAGGAATTGGAGGACTAGTGTTTGGAGGAATATTCATGCTTACAGATCCGGTAACTTCACCGGTAGATCCTTTTGGAAAAATATTATTTGCAATAGGAGCAGCATTCTTTACAATGCTTTTAAGATTCAGATCAAATATGCCTGAAGGGGTTTTATATTCTATATTGATAATGAATATGCTTACTCCTATGATTGATAAATATACAATAAAACCTACGAATAAAGATGAAAGCAGAAAACTGATAATAGTTATAGCAGCAATGCTTGTATGTTCTTTACTCATAGCATTAGTATGGAAGGGGGCGTAAAATATGAAAAAATCATTGTATTTAAGTTTCTTTTTGGCGGTAATAAGTATTATTTCGGCTTTTATTTTATCAATGACAAATTCGCTAACTTCAGAAACAATAAAAAATGCCAACATTGCAAAACAGAATAAAAAACTGCAGGCAATGTTCAATGATAAGACAAAATTTACAGAAGAGCAAATTTCTCAAGAAAATCCAATAATAGAAAAGGTTTTTAAAGCAGAAGAAGATGGAAAAGTAACAGGATATGTATATAATGTAGTTACAAAAGGTTATGGAGGAAAGATAAAGTTTCTTGTAGCTATAAGTAGTGATGGAAAGTATATAGCTTTTGATTCACTTGAACATAATGAAACTCCAGGATTTGGAACTAAGATGGATGAGCCTAAATTTAAGGGGCAGTTTAAGGATAAACCTGTTACGGATGAAGTTGATGGAATCAGCGGTGCCACAATAACAACAAAAGGTCTAAAAAAAGGATTTGATGCGGCAGTGGAAGATTTTGAGAAAAATTATAAGAAATAGGAGGCAGAAATGAAAAAGTCAAATATAATTAAATCAGGAATATTAAACGAAAATCCTGTTTTTGTAATGTTCTTAGGTACATGTCCAACACTGGCTACAACAAATTCCCTCACAAACGCTGTAGGAATGTCAGTTGCATTTGCAGTTGTACTTATGATGACAAATACAATAATTGCAGCAATAAGAAAAATAGTTCCGGATCAGATAAGAATACCGGTATATATAGTAGTAATAGCAACAGCGGTAAAACTTTGTGAAATGCTTCTTAATGCATATGCACTTCCAGTATATGAGTCATTAGGAGTATTCCTTGCACTGATAGTTGTAAACTGTATAGTTTTAGGGAGGGCAGAAGCATTTGCAAGTAAAAATACAGTAATTGATTCATTAATGGATGCAATCGGAGTAAGCATAGGATTTGGACTGAGTCTAATATTAATGGCATCATTCAGGGAAATTCTCGGAACAGGAGGATTAAAGCTGAAAAGTCTTTTTGACAGTGAAAAAGTAATATTTGACATTCCTATATTTAGAGATTATGCAGCTTCATTCTTTACTTCAGGAGCGGGAGCATTCTTAAGCTTTGGAATATTGGCTGGATTATTTAACATATATAAGAGTAATCAGACTAAGAAAGCTAAGGAAAAAAGTAAGAACGATGCAAAGAAAAATGCTGAAAAAGTTAATGCGAAGGAAGGTAAGGTGGCATAGATGGAACTGGTAACGTTATTTATATCAGCGGTTTTGATAAACAATATAATTTTAACAAAATATCTTGGTGTATGTCCTTTTCTGGGAGTGTCTAAAAGCGTAAAATCTTCTTTTGGTATGGGACTTGCGGTAATATTTGTAATTTTTTCATCGTCGATAATAACTTATGGACTATATTATACAGTTTTAGTTCCTTATAAAATGGAATATTTGGATTTAATAACATTCATACTTGTTATAGCTTCACTTGTACAATTTGTAGAAATGGTCATTAAAAAGTTTTCACCTGCACTGTACAAAGCACTGGGAGTTTATCTTCCATTAATCACTACTAACTGTGCAGTATTAGGAACAGCTCTTTTAAATATAAGAGAAGGTTATAATTTTACACAGATGATAGTTAACTCAATTGCAGTCCCTGTAGGATTTATGCTTGTAATGCTAATATTTGCGACAATAAGGGAAAGACTTGAGTTATCAAAGACACCTGAACATTTTAAAGGAAATGCTATCTCATTAATAGTTTCAGCATTGATGGCAATGATTATGCTTGGATTTGCAGGGGTGGTATAAAAT
This sequence comes from Leptotrichia sp. oral taxon 215, assembly GCA_905371725.1. GTDB lineage: Bacteria > Fusobacteriota > Fusobacteriia > Fusobacteriales > Leptotrichiaceae > Leptotrichia_A. The sequence continues at coordinate 3,092 of CAJPML010000056.1, read as the reverse complement.
GAAAATGGCTTTAGCACCAATATTGTGGGTATTATTTTTAGTAGCTATGTTCATCATAACTTATATTTTAAATAAGAAGACACCTAAACCAAAAGGTTGTGAAGATATTATTAAAAATGCAGGGTGCAGAGGATGTAAAATGCTTTCCTGTGGACATCATCCTGCTGCCAGAAAGGAGAAAGAATAATGCAGATATCAGCTTTAGTAGCACTAGGTCTAATAGGAGCAATTTTAGGACTTTTATTAGGAATAGCAGATAAATATTTACAGGTAAAAGTAGATGAAAGATTGACAAAGGTAAATGAAATGCTACCTAATTTTAACTGTGGTGCATGTGGTTATCCAGGTTGTAGTGGATTTGCAGAAGGTGTACTAAATGGAGAAATTAAATCCTTGAAACAGTGTAAACCAATGAAACCTGACGCAAGAGAAAAAATAAAGGAATATTTGGAAACTACACCAGGAGTAGATGGATCAACTATCAAGGTGGAAGCATAAGTACGGAGATAAAATGGATTTTAATAAAAGAATTAACAAAAGTAATATTCAGAAAAAATTTGGGAAAATGGGACTAATATTTTTAATATCAGTCCTAATTTTCTCATGTTTTAATAATAAAGAAAAAATATATACTGAAACAGTAGATGGACTATTTGATACAGTGCATGTAATATCAGGATATGACAAAAGCGAAAAAGAATTTAAGGAAAAAGTAAAATTCTATCAGCAGGAAATGGAGAAACTTCATAAGCTTTACACTTCTTATGAAGACTTTGATGGAATAAACAATATAAAGACAATTAATGAAAATGCCGGAATAAAACCTGTAAAGGTAGACAAAAATATAATAAATTTATTAAAGGATACACTGGAAAGAAACAGGGAAATAAGTGATAAAGTCAATATAGCGGCAGGAAATGTCATTGACTTATGGGATAAGGCAAAAACGGAAGGAAAACTTCCGGAACAGTCAGAACTTGAAAAAATGCAAAAATGTGCAAGACCTGAAAACATTGTGATAGACGAGCAGAACTCAACAGTATATCTTAAGGAAAAATGTACTAAACTGAATGTTGGAGCAGTTGCAAAAGGATATGCAGTGGAACTGGTTACAGAAAAAATGGAAAAGTCAGGAATGACATCGTTTATAATATCTGCAGGAGGAAATGTAAAAGTCGTCGGAAAAAGAAAAATTCCAAAGAAGGAAAATGAAATAACAGATTTGAAAAAATGTAAGGAACAATTCTGTATTGGAGTATCCCTGCCATTATATAATGAAAAAAATATAGATAAAAATAATCCTTATAATAATGGAAAAAATGACTATCTTGCTAAAGTTGTTGCAGAAAATACATCGATAGTAACAACAGGAAATTATCAGAGGTATTTTGTAATGGATAATAAAGTTTATGGACATGTAATTAATCTTGAAACTTTAAAGCCTGAAGACAGTTTTGCTTCAGTAAGTATAATAACAGAAGATTCAGGACTTGCAGATTTTATGTCTACAACATTGTTTCTGCTTTCTTATGAAGAAGGAAAAGCACTTATAGAAAAAATAGGGAAAAAAGAAAAAATAGACGTTATATGGGCTATGAAAAACGGAGATGTAATGTCTTCTGAAGGACTTGTAAGTGGAGAAAATTATGTCAAATACAATTTTAAATAAAACTTTTAAAAATACAGGAGAAAAAAAACTGTTAAATAAATTTGATATATTGTATATATTTTTCATAATTTTCTTATCATTTTTTCTAATTTTCTTTGGAATTTTCTTTGTGAAAAAAACAGGAAACAGGGCAATTGTAAAATATAACAATACAGAAATAATGGCAATAGGACTGAATAAAAATCAGGTAATAACATTGAAAAAAAAACATTATCCGCTATTACTTGATGATATGATAATAGAAGTAAGAGATAAAAAAATAGCAGTAATAAAGGAAAAGTCCCCTTATAACTACTGTTCAATGGCAGGTTTTACAAATGAAAGCACAAGACCTATAATATGTCAGCCTAATAAAGTTGTAATATTGATAGAAGATGTGGAAAATATCAATAAGAAAGATATTGATGCGGAGGTTCATTAATTTGAAAATAATGGATAAAAAAGAAAATTACGATAAAATGCTGAAAAATAACAGAGTAGAAAAAGAAACAGATGGAGTGGAATCTGATAGGGAGTTGAGAAAAGCACTTTTAATATCGATATTTCTAAGTTTAAGCATAATATTACAGATAGCAGAAAGCTTTATATTTATTCCGTTATTTTTGCCAGGAATAAAATTGGGACTGGCAAATATAGTGACAATAATAGTTCTTTATGTGTATGGAATAAAAGAAGCAGCCAAAATAGGAGTAATGAGGATATTTCTTGCCGGAATACTGAGAAATGGGCTTGGAATAAATTTTCTGTTTTCATTAACTGGAATATTATTCTCACTAACTGCCTCAAGTTTTTTAAAAAGAACTGGAAAATTTTCTATAATGGGAGTAAGCATTGCAGGAGCAAATTTTCATATGATAGGTCAGATAGTAGTGGCTTCAGCTGTTTATAGAACAAATTTACTTTATGTGAGTTACTTACCGTATATGTTATTAATATCATTGTTTACAGGAATGTTGACAGGTTATTTTGCCAAAAAAATAATGGAAAGAGTGGATTTTAAAAGTTTTTAACAGTAGAAAAATGAAAAAGACTTGATTTTTCTTTAAAAAAATGATAATATATTTTGGTAATTTTGCGTCTAATATTATATAGAGCAATATTCATAAATATAAATATAATGTTTGAAAGGAGGATAACATGGCACACTCAAAATCATCTAAAAAAAGAGTATTTATTGGAGAAAGAAACGCTGCTAGAAATAAATCAATAAAAAGCAGAGTTAAAACATTCGTGAAAAAAGTTCTTTCTGCTGTTGAAGCTAAAAATGTCGACGAAGCTAAAGCAGCATTGCAAGTTGCATATAAAGAATTAGATAAGGCAGTAACTAAAGGTGTTCTTAAGAAAAATACTGTTTCAAGAAAAAAATCAAGACTTACGTTAAAAGTTAATGCATTGGCAAACTAATTTTTGTTAATGATTAATT
>CAJPML010000055.1 GCA_905371725.1 Leptotrichia sp. oral taxon 215 | reverse complement strand
ATTTTTATATTCATTTATAAGCTGAAAAGGGTGATTAAATCCTGACCAAAATCACAATCCATCACCCTTTATTTCCTATTTTTCTACAAAAGAAAATTTTTGCCAAGGTTTAATATAATCTATTAAAAATACTTCTTCTTCGGATATTCTTCCTACAACATTTGATTTCCCTGTATTTCTCATTTCCTTTTTAGCTATCATCAGTTCACCGGCATAATGACCGAAATCACTGCTTTCTATAATTATGTCACCCTTTCTTATTACTTCAGGTGCATTGAAAAGTTTAAATTCATGACATTTATATTTTACCCTGCTGTTTGATGAACGTATAAGGTTTTCAGGGGCATCTCCCCTGCTATAATGAAATTCCTCCAGAACAATTTTTTTCTCTATTTCCGGAATATTTTCTTCAAGACTGGCAGAAAAACTTACCATGTCCTTACGGACTTTTTTAAACTCTTCAAGTTCTTCGTCAGTTGGATAGCAGTTGGAAATAATAATGTCATCTATCATTTCCAGAGCGACAAAATGCTTAAACTGTACTATCATCGGTAAATCCCGGTGCATTTCCAGTGTCGGCAATCCCTGTGTTACCGGCCATGGCCCAAAAGTATTTTCAGCCTGAGAAGTTATAAAAGCCGCTGTTCTTAATCCATATTTTGCAAAATTTTCAGTACACTTTTTAAAAAAATCCAGTCCCAGTCCCGTATAAATATGCGGATAAAAATTATGGCATCCTATCAGATTATCCCTGTTAGGACGATAATCCATAATTGTATCAATATAATGAGTAATATTGCTCATATTTATTTCTATTTTCAGATTTTCCTTGTTAAATGTCATTATACTTTCCTGCAGACCTGTAAATCCAATATCCAGTCTGACTCCGTCAGCATTCATTTCCTTGAAAAATGACAAGTCATCATAACTGATACCTAAGTCATTAAAAACCTTAGGATTCACATCAAGAATAATTTCAAATCCTTTTTCTTTTGCATGCTGATTTATCCTTCTGAACTTTTCCAGAATAACTTCCCTGCTTTCATTTACAGACAGCAGACAGCTAAATATACGGCTAAATCCTGCCTCTCCTGCTTTATTGATATAGTCCAGCACTTCCTTTTCAGTTGTTTTTTCAGGATAAATTGAAATTCCTAATTTTCCCATATTATGCTACTTTCCCCGCTTCAGCTTCTGCATGTTCTTCTGCTAGTAACTTTTTCTCATATACATTAAAGAATGGATAATAAATTATAATAGAAATCACAATTAATATAACATTCAAAATCAATGCTCTGAAATCTCCATTTGTCGCTAAAAATGCTCCTATCGGTCCAGGTAACGTCCAAGGCGGCGTTGATGTAACACGATTTACTAGTCCTGCAGCCATTGCAAAATAGGCAATAGTAGCATTAACTACAGGCACTATAATAAATGGAGGTAACAAAGTAGGATTTAGTACAATAGGCGCTCCAAATATAATTGGCTCGTTTATATTAAATATTGACGGTAGAATAGCTGCTTTTCCTAATGTCTTACCATAAGCTGATTTTGATTTAAAAAGCAATAATAAAGCAAAACCTATTGTTGTTCCAGAACCACCAATCCATACAAACCATTGGTATAGAGGCTCAGCTGCGATATGTGGAACAGGTTGTCCATTGGCAAGAGCTGTTGCATTCTGTTCTAGCAACATAAGCCATAAAGGTCTTACCACTGATCCAACTATGGAATCTCCATGAATTCCAAAGGACCAGAAAAATGTAATCATAAAAACAATAAGAATTACTGAGAACCACGAATCACTAAACTTTAAAATTGGTTTTATAACTGAACCAATTATGTCATGCAAATCAATTTTCAACCAATAAGTTAGTATTGTCAATGTAAATATAATTATTGCAGCAGGGGTCAATGCTTCAAAAGAACGTGCAACTGACTCTGGTACTGCTTCAGGCATTCTTATTTTAAATCCTGTTGTTGTTGTAAGACGATAAACCTCAACGGCAAATATTGCAACTATTATTCCAACAAATAACCCTGCTGATCCAAGCTTTGACATCTGCATTACATACCCAAGATCTTCCTGAAGAAGCTGCGAGCCTTTTGTTCCTTCTTCCACAATTATCTGCACTGCCTGTCCATTAACAGTCTGATTTATAACTTCCACCGGATTAATCATTTTTGGCATAATTGTTAACAGGAATGCACAAACTGAAAGTATTGCTCCTGTAATTCCATCAAGTTTATAAGATTTTGCAAGACTATAACCTATTCCCATAACTGCATAAAGTCCCATAATGAACATAGTCATACGATAAGGCAACAACATTTGCACTGCATATTTTTTAGCTAGTACTGATATTCCCCATTCTTTTGGGAATGGTGGAAATGCTAAAATCAAAAAAACTGAACCTACTATAATCAAAGGTAATGTTGATACGATTCCATCACGTATTGCCCTTAAATGTCTTTGTTCAGATATTTTTGCCATTTTCATTGAAAGTTGTTCTAAAACTGCCATAATTTACTTCCTTTCTTATTCTAATTTTATTTTTTATAAACCTATTTTGTCATACTTATTTAAAACTAAAAACTATTATAGAATTTCTAAAATTTTACTGTCCTAGCAATTCCTGAATCTGTTTTAGCAGCTTCGGCCCTCCTAATGGACTGTATCCCTGCGGTGCAATCATAACGCAAGGAACTCCTGCTTCCTTTGCATGAACACTTAATGTATCAAATCTGTGTCTTATCTGAGGTGCCACCATGGCTATATCGTATCCTCCCTTTATTTCATCCTCAAATTGCTGAGTACTTACAGCTTTTACCTCGATTTCTATTCCTTTTGAAATAGCTTCCTTTTCCAGCGCCTTTATCGCAACTGCACTGGACATTCCCAATGAGCATACAAATAATACTTTCATTTTTCCCTCCTGATTTCTATTTTTTTATTTAACTTTTTCCATTACCTGAAATTATATCATCTTTTCCTCTTTTTTATTTCTTCAATATGTTGCGGTTTTATTTTTCTTACCATGCATTTCCCCTTCTGTAAATTTCTATATCTATTTTTTCTCCAGTTCATCTATTCTTCTGTACATTCTTATCATTCCTTCAATCAAAGTTTTCGCTTCAATTGCTGTCATAAGATGATCCTGAGAATGAACAAACAGTACGGAAGGTGTTATTGCTTCTCCGCTTACCTCAGCCTGAATTATTTCAGTCTGGACATTGTGTGCTGACAGCAGTGCTTCATCTGCTTCCTTCAGCAACTTTTCAGCTTCTTCAAAATTTCCGTCTTCAGCTTCCTTTAAAGCTTCATAAGCCAGTCCTTTTGCAGTTCCTGCGCTATTTACAATTTCAAATACAACCAGTTCCATTTTTTCCTTATCCATATTTTGCTTTTACCTCTTTCCATTTATCTGCTTTTTTATTATTTTTTGTATTTTTCCCTGTTTTCGTAGTAATCTTTAAACTGCGGCAAATATTTTTCATGTGCGTCAAGCAGTTCATTTAAAACCTTTCTTCCGACACCTGTTCCTGGAACTAAAGGATTTGTAGCAAATGCCTGCAATGCAGTATAATAATTTCCCGTAACTGCGGCTTCCACTGTCAGTTCTTCCATTGCCTTCATAATCTGTATATAACCTCTCTGTCCGGCATTTGGAAACTTTCCGAATGTTATCGGTTTAGGCCCGTCAGCTGTAATGTATGAAGAAATTTCAACTGCAGAATTATATGGTAAATCTGCAATCGCACCTTTATTTCTTGTATTAACTGCCATTATTATCCCCTTATCATTGTAAATTGCACTGATAAGTTCACAGGCTGCATCTGAATAATAGGCTCCTCCCCTCTGTTCCAGCTGTTTCGGTTTTTCCTTCAGATTTTCATCCTTATATAGCTCAAACAGTTCCTCCTCAACTTTTTTAACAATTTCTCCCCTTGTTCCTTTTTCCCTGTATGACTTCAGTCCTTCCGCAAGCATCTCATCCTGTAAATAATAATATCTGTGATAGTCGCAAGGTAACATTCCCAAGTTTTTTATCTGGTCATAGTCATAGTTTATACTTACAATATTTTTTACTCCGAGATTTTTCTTATCCTGTCTTTTATCCCATAAATCTGCTGTAAGTTCATTTCCTTTTCTATCCCATACCTTGTACCATACAAAATGGTTCAATCCTGCGAACTGGAACTTGAACTCGCTCATATCCTTTTCATAAAGGCTTGCACAGTCCATCTGTGTATGAACAGGAATATTACATAAACCTACAACCTTATCAAAGTTTCCGTAATTCAGAACAGCTTCTGTGACTATTCCTGCCGGATTTGTAAAGTTTATGAGCCATGCATCCGGAGCCAGTTCCTTTATATCCTTTACTATATCAAGTATTACAGGGATTGTACGAAATGCCTTGAACATACCTCCTGCACCGTTTGTTTCCTGTCCAAGAAGGCCATTTTCAAAGGGAATTCTTTCATCCTTTATTCTTGCATCAAGCTGTCCAACCCGAAACTGTGTCGTTACAAAATCTGCATTTTTAATAGCTTCCCTTCTGTCCAGTGTCAAATAAACTTTACAGTCTATTCCTGACTTTTCCACCATTCTTTTAGCAAGATTTCCAACTATCTCCAGCTTCTCTCTTCCTTCTTCAATGTCTACAAGCCATATTTCTCTTACAGGAAGTTCCTTTATCCTTTTTATAAAACCTTCTATAAGTTCAGGAGTATAGCTGGATCCGCCCCCAATTGTTACAATTTTAATTCCTTCTTTCTTTCCCATTTTTCTTCCTTTCCCGTCATTATATTATGTCTTTTTCTAATACTTAAATCTATTTTCTGAAAAATATCCCTGTAATTTTTTCAAAATCACTTTTAAAACTGTACTTTGTTTATTTTCGTCTTTTTTATTTTATCAGAAACATTGTCATAATTTTTATTATAATATGTAAAATATATTACATCTATCAAGTTCAGCATTGATATTCTCGAATAAATTGCCGCACTTCTTACAAGTGCCTCCCTGGAAGTTACGTAGAGATTATATTTACATTTTTTTACAAGCTTATTATTTCCGTATCCTGTTATTGAAACTGTATTGATTTCCTTATCCTGAAGTATTTCAGCAATATCTATTATTTCCTTTGTAAGTCCTGAATAGGACACCAGTATTGCCAAATGCTTCCTGTCACTGCTTATCGCCTGTACACGCTGCAGATCAGGACCTTCAAAAGTATTTACAACTTTTCCGGCTCTCATGAATTTATACTGGGCATCAAGACAGACAATATGAGAAGCTCCTATTCCGTAAAAATCTATCACTTCGCTTTCAGTTATTAAATCTGCTACAATATCTATCATTTCAGTTTCCTGCAGGAGTTTTGTCTCCTTTAGAGAACTTATACTCAGTTTTGTCAGCTTTTCGATAACAGTTTTTGTATCATCTCTTTTATCAATATCTCCTGTATCAAAATTGATTTCTTCCTTTTCCATATTGATAACTTCTTCCAGCATTTTCATTTTAAATTCCTGAAATCCGCTAAATCCTATTTTCTGGCACATTCTTGTAACGCCTGCATTACTTGTGTATGTTTCTGAAGAAATGATATTTGTATCAAGTTCCCTTATATTTCTGAAATTTTTTATTATATACTTGGCAATGTATTCTTCATTTTCAGTAAAGTCCTTATTTTCCCTAAGTTTTATCAGAATACTCATGTATTAACCTCGCCACATTATTATCATATTTTTCAAGTTTTTCCGTTGCAGTTTCCTTGTCAATATTCAACAGTATCATTGCTATTGCTGCCTTTACATCATTTGAAGCCTCTTCCAGAACTTTCGCCGTCTTCTCGTAATCGCTGTCTGTAGTTTTCATTATGATTCTTTTTGCTCTTTCAACTAATTTCTGATTTGAAGTTTTAACATCTACCATGTATCCTGAAAATACTTTTCCTATTTTTATCATAATTGCAGTTGAAATCATGTTAAGTATCATTTTCTGTGCTGTCCCGGCCTTCATTCTTGTGGATCCTGTAACAATTTCAGGTCCTACGATAACTTCCACAGGATATTGGCTTATTCCCGATAAATCAGAATTTTTAGAACATGTTATGCTTCCTGTAACTGCCCCTATACTGTTAGCATATTCTATAGCCCCCATAACATAAGGAGTTCTTCCTGATGCGGCCAGTCCTATGACTGCATCATTTTTAGTAAGATTTATATTTATAAGGTCTTCTTTCCCCAGTTCCATGCTATCTTCGGCATTTTCCTTTGCCCTGAATATTGCCTCATTTCCTCCGGCTATTATTCCCTGTACCTTTTCATGGGAGACCCCATATGTTGGAGGACACTCTGAAGCATCCAGTATTCCAAGCCTTCCTGATGTACCGGCTCCTATATATATTATTCTTGTATCCTTTGTATAATTTGATAATATGGCATCTATCAGTCTGGAAATACTTTTCAGTTCCTTTTCTACACAAAATGCAACTTTCTTATCTTCCTCGTTTATCCTTCTTATAATTTCAAAACTGTCCTGCAGCTCAATATCTTTGCTGTTTGGATTATTTTCTTCCGTAGAAAGTTTGTTGAGATCAATCATTACTTATCACTCCTCTCTGTATAATTATAACCTGCTTTTCGCTAAAAGGGAATATGTATGAAAACTATTTTCAGAAACTGAAAAATATTTTCCAAATAAAAAACACACTTGACTCAGGATATATTCCTGTCAGGTGTGTGTTGTGGATATTCTTTTAATTTATATGGTTTTATATTATCCTTCTTACCATTTTTTTCTGAAGTAATAGCTATATTTTCATCCTATTTATAATCATTGTATTAAATATTAA
>CAJPML010000054.1 GCA_905371725.1 Leptotrichia sp. oral taxon 215 | reverse complement strand
GCCGCATATAATAATTTGAAAATAAAATATGGAGGTGGCATTATAATGCTAGAAAAAATAAAATCAATAGTAGCAGATCAATTAGGAGTAGATGAGGATCAAGTAACTGAAGATGCATCATTTATTGATGATTTAGGGGCAGATTCTTTGGATACAGTAGAATTAATAATGGCTTTTGAAGAAGAATTTGATGTAGAAATACCTGATGAAGATGCACAAAAAATTAAAACAGTTAAAGATGTAATAGAATACATTGAATCAAAACAATAATTAAATATTAAAAAATATTGGGGGTTTCCCCCATTTTTTATTGAAATAATTAGAAAAAATTAGTATAATATAGTAAATTGTATGATGTATGAAAAATTAAAATAAAATTGTGAGGTGTATAAATGAGAAGAGTAGTTGTTACTGGAATTGGATTGATTACTCCATTAGGGACAGGAAAAGAAAAAACTTGGAAAAGTTTGTTAAATGGGGAGTGTGGTATAGACAAAATTACAGCTTTTGATACTTCAGAACATACTGTACATATTGCTGGAGAAGTTAAGGATTTTAATCCGGAAGATTATATAGAAAAGAAAGAACTTAAAAAAATGGGGAGATTTTCTCAGTTTGCCATTGCAGCTACAAAAGAAGCACTGGCTGACGCAAAGTTTGAGATTACTCCTGAAAATGCTGGAAGAGTTGGGACTATAATAGGTTCTGGAATTGGTGGTCTTGATATAATTGAGCAGGAAATTACTAAACTTGTAGAAAAAGGACCAAAAAAAGTTTCGCCTTTTTATATTCCAGCTGCAATATTGAATATGGCATCAGGAAATACTTCAATTTATGTGGGATCAAAAGGTCCGAATAAAACAGTAGTTACTGCATGTGCATCAGGTACAAATTCTATTGGAGATGCATTTCAGACTATTCTCTTAAATAAGGCTGACGTAATGATAGCTGGTGGGACAGAAGCAACAGTTACTCCAAGTGGTATAGCAGGATTTGCAAATTTAAAGGCACTTTCTACAAATCCTGACCCTAAAAAGGCTTCAAGACCTTTTACTGCTGACAGGGATGGATTTGTTCTGGCTGAAGGAGCAGGAATATTAATTCTGGAAGAGATGGAACATGCTAAAAAAAGAGGAGCAAAAATATATGCTGAAGTAGTAGGATATGGAGAAACAGGAGACGCTTATCATATGACTGCACCTTCAGATGGTGGAGAAGGAGCTGCAAGAGCTATAAAAATGGCTTTAGAACAGGGAAATATAAAACCTGAAGAAGTTGGATACATAAACGCTCACGGAACTTCAACACCTGCAAATGATAAAAATGAGACTCAGGCAATAAAAACAGTTTTTGGAGAACATGCTTACAAAATAGGTGTAAATTCCACGAAAGGCTCTACAGGTCACTTGCTTGGAGGAGCAGGAGGAATAGAAGCTGCTTTCCTTGCAATGGCTATAGATGAAGGAATAATGCCGCCAACAATAAATCAGGATAATCCTGATCCTGCATGCGATTTATACTACATTCCAAATAAAGCTGAAAAAAGAGATATAGAAGTAGGACTTTCAAATTCTCTAGGTTTTGGTGGACATAATGCAATACTGGCTTTCAGAAAATATAGAGGATAAAAGTTGAGGGTATATTAGTAAATAATCAAAAGGGAGTGTTATTTTTCCCTGATATTAATTAATAATTTAAAAAAGGGACTGTTTCAGAACAAATGAATTTTCTGTTCAGAACAGCTCCTTTCTAAATAAAGGGATATTAATTTGTAAAATGGAGTTGTTTTGAATGGTAAGTGAAAATAATTTTGATAAACTTATGGAAAAAATAAATTACAGATTCAAAAATGAAGAATATTTGAAAGAAGCTTTGACTCATAGATCTTATGCCAATGAAAACAGTGAATTTAAAAATTTTGATAATGAAAAACTGGAATTTCTAGGAGATGCTGTTTTAAATCTGATTGCAACAGAATATATATATAGTTTGGGAAAAGGAAAAAAGGAAGGAGAGCTTGCAAAATTAAAAAGTCAGATTATAAGTGAACCTGTTTTTTCATCTATTGCCAATGACATAGAACTTGGAAACTATTTATATTTAAGCAATGGAGAAATTTCTTCTGGTGGAAGAAAAAGAAAATCAATATTGGGAGATGCTTTTGAAGCGTTAATGGGAGCAATTTTTAGGGATTCAGATTATTATACTACGAAAGACGTCGCACTGAGGTTTATTCTTGATAAGCTCGATAAGCTTGACAATATTGAAGGGACAGGAGATTATAAAACAATACTTCAGGAGGTTTTCCAAAGCAAATATAAAAGGATTCCGGAATATGAGCTTACAGGAACAAAAGGGCCGGATCATAATAAAGTTTTTGAAGTTTCAGTTAAACATAACAACAGAACAATAGGACATGGAGTTGGAAAGAGTAAAAAGGAAGCTGAGAAAAAGGCCGCCAAGGAAGCTTTGGACTATATAGAAAGAAAGAAATAATTTCTAGTTTTTGAAATTAGACTTATATTTAAAATAAGCCTAATAGATGAAAGGAATGATCAGTTATGAAAAAAACGGCGTTATATCCAGGAAGTTTTGATCCAGTTACAAAAGGTCATATTGATATAATAAGACGTTCAGCTGCATTATTTGACAGACTTATTATTGGTATATTTAAAAATTCTACTAAAAACAGAGCATGGTTTTCAGATGAAGAAAAATGTCAGATGATACAGGAAATACTTGAAAAAGAAAATATAAAAGCTGAAATAAAAGTATTTAACGGACTTTTAGTAGATTTTATTAAGGAAGAAAAAGTTAATATACTAGTAAGAGGATTAAGGGCATTATCAGATTATGAATATGAGCTGCAGTTTACTCTGACAAATAAAACATTAGCAAAAAGTGATTTTGAAACAATATTTTTAAGTGCCTCAAGGGAATATTTATATTTAAGTTCCAGTTTAGTGAAGGAAATAGCACAAAATAAGGGGGATTTAAAAATGTTTGTTCCAAAAAATGTTGAAGAAAGAATGATTGAAAAGGTTAAACAAATGAAAATATAATTAAAAGGGGGAGAAAATTATGGCAACATCTAAAGGGAATTATAGTAAAATAAAATATATATGTTCTGAATGTGGCTATAATTCTCAGAAATGGCTTGGAAAATGTCCAAATTGTGATTCGTGGGGGACTTTTGAAGAAGAGGTGGATATAAAAAGAACACTGAAAAATATTCAGTCAGCAGAGGTTTCTATCAACAAAATAAGTGAAATAGAAATAGCAAAAGAATTTAGAATGGTAACTCAGTATGAAGAATTTGACAGAGTTCTTGGAGGAGGACTTATCAAAGGGGAAGTAGTTCTGATTACTGGTAGCCCTGGAATAGGAAAATCAACATTTTTACTACAGCTGTCTGAAGAATACTCTAAAATAGGAAATGTTTTCTATGTTTCAGGAGAAGAATCTCCTAGACAGATAAAACAGAGGGCAGAAAGAATAAACGTAAATAGTGGGAACTTATATATTCTTAATGATACAAATATAGAAAAGATTGAAAAAGTTGTATTAGAAGATAAACCAAAAGTAGTAGTCATAGATTCTATTCAGACTCTATACTCTGAAAATGTAAATTCAATTCCGGGAAGTGTAACACAAATAAGGGAAACAACACTAAAAATAATAGAAATCGCCAAAAAATATGAAATAGCTTTTTATATTGTAGGGCATGTAACCAAGGACGGAAAACTCGCGGGACCGAAACTGCTTGAGCATATGGTTGACGCAGTTTTACAGATAGAAGGAGAAGAAAACAGTTATTATAGAATAGTCCGTTCTATAAAAAACAGATATGGCTCAACAAATGAAATCTCAATATTTGATATGAAGGAAAATGGGATAAGTGAAGTAAAAAATCCTTCAGAGTTTTTTATAAGTGACAGGGAAGAAAAAAATATTGGAAGTATTATTGTACCTATATTTGAAGGAAGTCGTGTATTTCTTTTTGAAATACAGTCACTCCTTGGAACTCCAAATTTTGGGATGCCTAGAAGAACTGTAGAAGGATATGACAGAAACAGGGTGGAAATTTTAAGTGCTGTTCTGTCACGCTCATTGAATTTAGATGTTAATTCCAAGGATATATATATAAACATTCCAGGTGGAATAGAGCTAAATGACAGAAGTTCAGATTTGGCTGTAGTTTTTTCACTACTTTCTTCAGTGAATAAAATACCTGTAAGTCAGAAAATTGCGGCTATAGGTGAACTGGGATTAAGAGGAGAAGTGAGAAAAGTCTCATTTATAAAAAATAGGATAAATGAACTTGAAAAACTCGGTTTTACAGGTGTTTATCTGCCAAAAAGCCATGAAGCTGATCTGAAAAAGGAAAAAATAAAACTGAAACTTAATTATATAAGTAATATAAGTGAGTTAATCGAAAGGATGAAATAAGTGAGAATGAGGAAAAACAAAATAGTAAGAAAACAGATACTGGAGCATTTATTTTCGATAATGTCTCCGGGAAAGCCTTTGAGGGCGGCAATAGACCGAATACAGGAAGCAAATCTTGGAGCAATTATTGTTCTGGGAGATCCTAAAAAGTTATCAGATGTAATGAGGGGTGGATTTGAATTAAATACTGCATACACGCCTCAGAAAGTATATGAATTGTCAAAAATGGACGGAGCTATAATATTATCTGAAAATATAAAAACAATACATGGAGCTAATATACAGCTTCAACCGGATTCAAATATAAAAACGGATGAAAGCGGTACAAGACATCAGGCAGCAAACAGAATAGCTAAACAGAAGGGGAATCTTGTAATTGCTGTTTCTGAAAGAAGAAATAAAATAACAGTTTACAAGGGAGACTTTATATATTCCTTAAATGATTTGAGTAATCTTCTTGTTAAGTCATCACAGGCTATAACTGCACTGGAAAAATATTCTTTAGGAATAGAAAAAGGCTGGACAAACCTTTCAGGTCTTGAATTTGACAATATGGTAACATTATATGATGTTGTTGAAGTTGTAAGAATGTATGGTTTATTATTTAAAATGTCGGAAGAACTTCTAGATTACATGGCGGAACTTGGGGTAGAGTCGAGGCTTGTAAAAATACAGTATGATGAAATAATGCTTAACAAAAATGAAAGTTTTATTGATCTTATAAAAGATTACAAGAGCGAAAATGAAAAAGCCGAAAAAGTGGTGGAAAATATTAGAAATCTTACAAAAGAAGAACTTTTTGAAGATGAAAATATTGTTAACATTTTAGGCTATAATTTAAAAGATATAAGCCTAGATGAAGGTGTAAAATCAAGAGGATACAGTTTGCTAAGCAGCATAAATAAAATAACGAAAAAGGATATCGAGCTTATTATAGGAGAACTTGAAGATGTTCAGATGATTCTACTTGCATCACCTGACAGAATAAGTCAAATAAAAGGAATAAGCAAGTTTAAATCAGAACATGTTCATAAGGCATTGGCGAGATTGAAAAATAAAATAGCCTTAGATAGGGAATAAATAAAAATTAATTTAGAAAGCGAGAAAGAAATGGAAAAAAAATTAGTTGTCGGTGGTCAGGCTGTTGTAGAAGGAGTAATGATGAGAGGACCTAAAGCAATAGCAACAGCAGTAAGAAAACAGGATGGCAGTATAGTTTATAAAAAAATAGTATTAAATGAAAAAAACAATAAATGGCTTAAAGTGCCTTTCATAAGAGGAGTATTGGCTTTATATGATGCAATGGTAGTAGGGACAAAAGAACTGATTTTTGCATCAAATCAGGCAGGACTGGAAGAGGAAAAAATGAATGATAAGGAAATAAAGGGAACTGTGGCTGTTTCAATACTTCTTGGAGTAGGTGTATTCATGGTGTTACCTTCATTTATAGGAAGTCATCTTTTCAGGGAAAACAGACTATTTGCAAATATCGTAGAGGCATCAATAAGACTTGTATTGTTTTTAGGATATATATGGGGAATATCATTTTTTAAGGATATAAAAAGAGTATTTGAATATCATGGAGCTGAGCATAAGAGTATAATGGCCTTTGAGCAGGAAAAGGAACTTACACCTAAAAATGCAAAAGCCTGTACAAGATTTCATCCTAGATGTGGAACAAGCTTTCTTTTACTTGTAATGTTTATAAGTATATTAGTATTTTCAACAGTAGATGTGGTATTTTCAACATTTTTTACAATACCTCAGAATCCGATTTTACTTATACTTTATAAGCTTGTAACAAGAGTATTGTTTGTTCCTATGGTTGCAGGAATTTCATATGAACTACAGAGATGGACAAGCTATCATCTGGATAATATCTTTGCTGGACTGATTGCAAAACCAGGATTGTGGCTTCAAAAAATAACTACTAGTGAGCCTGATGAAAGTCAGCTTGAAGTTGCAATAGTAGCTTTAAATGTTGCATTGGGAAAAGAAGTCGATAATGCAACGGAAGTGTTTGAGTAGCATAATATAAAAAATTCAAATAAAAGGATTTATTAAAGTAATTCGTCAAAACAAAAATAGAAATAAAAATATAGAAGGTGTTAAATATATGTTACAGAATTTTTATGGAATTATGGAAGTAAGACATTATCAGTTTGGGCGTTTGAGACTTCAGACAGATATACTGAAGCAGAATACTGAATTAAGAGAAGAATTTCAAAATAATATAAAAAGAATTTCAGGAATAGAAAAAGCAGTTGTAAATCCTATTAATGGAAGTATATTACTTGTTTTTGATGAAAATATAATAGAACATTCATTTTTATATTTAGTTGTATTAAAACTTTTACATTTAGAAGAAGAAATATTCAAAATGAAATCCTCAAAAACTGAAGTAGCACTAAAAAAATTATTTGAAGCATTAGAT
>CAJPML010000053.1 GCA_905371725.1 Leptotrichia sp. oral taxon 215 | reverse complement strand
GTTTTATAATATTTTTGGAGTTCTTACTCAGATTTTACTTCCTTTTCATATGGAACAGTATGATTTTGTCCCCATTCACACATCAGTTTCATAACAGGAAGAAAAGTCAATCCCTTTTCAGATAGCGAATATTCTACTTTAGGAGGAATTTGAGGGTATTCTTTCCTAATAATCATATTGTCCTTTTCAAGACTTTTTAACTGGGCAGAAAGCATTTTATGTGTAACTGGTGTTAAATTTTTTTTCAGCTCACCATAACGTAAGGTGGTGTCACAAGCCAGTTCATAAAGTATTCTGAATTTCCATTTTCCTTCAATAATAGAAAGTGTTTTTAAAAAAGGAGCCTGTTTTGTACGGCATATATTTTTCATAATTAATTACTCTCCTTTTGGTTAGTATCACACAAAAAAGTGCGTACTTTCATTTATTTATATAATTTATTATAATGAATTATATATAAAAATACAAGTATAGGAAGGTGGATAAAATGAAAAAACAGATATATGTTATACATGGATATGGAGCTTCTCCTGATAAGCACTGGTTTCCCTGGCTAAAGAGAATATTAGGGAATAAAGGATATGAGATTGAAATATTGAAGATGCCTACTCCTGAAACACCAAAAGTGAATGAGTGGATTGCCACATTAAAAAAGGATATAGAAGTAATAAATGAAAATACTTATTTTGTTGCTCATAGTTTAGGAAATATAACACTTTTGAGATATCTTTCTGAATATGAAAATTTGAATGAGATAGGAGGTTTTATAATGGTTTCAGCATTTGACAGACCTATTAAGGGATTTGAAGAACTGCATCCATTTGTTGAGACAAGTCTAGATTATAAAAAAATAAGTGAAAAATGTAAATTGAAAGTTGTAATTGCAGCAAAAGATGATTATTTAGTGCCTTTTGAGTTCAGTAAAGAAGTGTCTGAAAAGTTAGATGCTGAATTTTATTTAATAGAAAATGCCGGACATTTTCTGGATAGGGATGGCATTACTGAATTACCCTTGATAGAGGAGATAATTCAAAATAATAATATCTAATAAAATTGAAATTTAATTAAAAAATCCGAATTAACAAAAATAGAATGGTAGTAAAACATTGAAATTTATTTTTGATTGTGTTAAAATATATTGCTTAAAAATTTCAAGTTATGAAAGGAGTAGAAATGAACAAAAGTAAGATTAACACTATAGTGGGTTCAATTGGGGCATTTATTGGAGTTTTTGTTTTTATAGCATATATTCCGCAAATTATAGCGAACCTGTCTGGAACTAAATCACAACCTTGGCAGCCTTTATTTGCATCTTTTTCCTGTTTAATATGGGTTATTTACGGATGGACTAAGGAACCAAAGAAAGATTTTATACTTATTATTCCAAATACTGCAGGTGTCGTATTAGGATTTCTGACATTTATTACTTCATTTTAAGGAATTACACATAAAGAAATAACTCTTGAAAATACAGTTAAACAGTGCTATAATCTAATCAAATAAAGAAAAAAATAATTTATTATAGGAGGAAGCAATGGCTAAAAAGACATTAAAAGATTTAGATGTAAAAGGTAAAAAAGTACTTGTAAGAGTGGATTTCAACGTGCCTATAAAAGATGGGGTAATTACTGATGATAACAGAATTATTGCAGCATTGCCTACATTAAAGTATATTCTGGAAAATGGTGGAAAAGTTATTGCATTTTCACATTTAGGAAAAGTTAAGGCAGAAGAAGATAAAGCTTCTAAAACTTTAGCACCTGTTGCAAAAAGATTGGCAGAAGCATTAGGAAAGCTTGTTAAATTTGTTCCGGAAACAAGAGGAGCAGAATTAGAAACTGCAATAGCAGAATTAAAAGATGGGGAAATTTTAATGTTTGAAAATACAAGATTTGAAGATTTAGATGGTAAAAAAGAATCTAAAAATGACCCTGAATTAGGAAAATATTGGGCTTCATTAGGAGATGTCTTTGTAAATGATGCATTTGGAACTGCACACAGAGCACATGCTTCAAATGTTGGAATCGCTTCAAACATTAAGGAATCAGCAGTAGGATTCCTTGTAGAAAAGGAAATAAACTTTATAGGAGGAGCAGTAGACAATCCTGCAAGACCTTTAGTTGCTATTTTAGGAGGAGCAAAAGTTTCTGATAAAATAGGAGTAATTGAAAATCTATTAGATAAGGCAGATAAAGTAATAATAGGTGGAGGAATGATGTTTACTTTCCTTAAGGCACAAGGAAAAAATACAGGTTCTTCACTTCTTGAAGAAGATAAAGTTGAACTGGCTGCTTCATTAATTGCAAAAGCAAAAGAAAAAGGTGTGGAATTAATCTTACCTGTAGATACAGTAGTAGCAAAAGAATTCAAAAATGATACAGAATTTAAAACAGTTTCTGTAGATGGTATTGAAGATGGATGGATGGGGCTTGACATAGGTGAAGCATCTATCAAATTATTTGCAGATGCTTTAGTTGGTGCAAAAACAGTAGTATGGAACGGACCAATGGGAGTATTTGAAATGGAAAACTTCGCAAAAGGAACAATAGGAGTATGTAAAGCAATTGCTGATTTAGCAGGAGCTACAACAATTATTGGTGGAGGGGATTCAGCAGCTGCGGCTATTCAGTTAGGATTTGCTGATAAATTCTCTCATATTTCTACTGGTGGAGGAGCTTCCCTTGAATATCTTGAAGGTAAACCATTACCAGGTGTAGAAGCAATTGCTGAAAAAGAATGCGGATGCGGTTGTTCTCACTAGAATTGATTTAGGTTATGTAAATTGATAAATAATGAAATATTATTGTGAAATATAAAATAAAAGGTTTCTCCTGTAATGCAGTCTTTTGTATTACATTATGGAGAAACCTATTTTATGTAAACATATCAGTTTTATTCATTTTCATTTAAATATTCTTTTGCATCAAGAGCGGCAATTGCCCCACTTCCTGCAGCTGTTATTGCCTGCTGGTATTTGCTATCCTGTACATCACCTGCTGCAAATACTCCTGGAATATTTGTTTTTGAAGATTTTCCTTCTGTTATAATATAACCGCTTGAATCCAGTTCAATTTTTCCGTTTAAGAAATCAGTATTTGGTTTATGACCAATGGCAACAAAAATACCGTCAGTATTAATTATTTCTGTTTCATTTGTTTCGTTGTTACGTAATTCTATACCTGAAACTTTTCCTAATTCATTAGTGATAACCTTCAATGGAGTATAGTTCAGTTTCCATTCAATTTTCTCATTTTTACGGGCTCTTTCCTGCATTATGGCAGAAGCTCTGAGTTCATTTCTTCTATGAACTAATGTTACTTTACTTGCCAGTTTTGTAAGAAATGTAGCCTCTTCCATGGCAGTATCCCCACCACCTATAACGAGTACTTCTTTCCCCCTGTAGAAAAATCCGTCGCAAGTGGCACATGCACTTACACCGTTTCCTATGCTCTCAATTTCATTTTCGATACCAAGATATTTTGCAGTTGAACCTGTTGAAAGAATTATCGATCTTGCTTCAAGTGTACTATTATTTTTCAGATGTATTTTAAAAGGTCTGCTGTCAAAATCAATTGAAACAACAGTTGTATTCAAAGTTTCCGTACCAAAGTTTGCAGCCTGAAGTGCGATATCCTCCATGAGTTGAAAACCTGATATACCTTTTGGGAAACCTGGAAAGTTTTCAATGTCAGTTGTGGATGTAAGCTGTCCCCCCGGCATAGCTCCGCTTATAATAACATTTTTCAATCCTGCCCTGCTCAAGTAAATAGCCGCAGTCAGCCCTGCAGGACCTGATCCTATAATTACTGAATCATACATATATTTTTACCGTTCTGCCTGTAATTTTTTAGGCAGTACGCCTCCTTTTCTATAATTTAAAATTAGAAAAAGTTGCTTCCAAAAGAGACTATATCAAAATAGTAAAACTATAAATATAATATATAAAAACTATATTTTATTCATTTACTAAAATTTTACTCATATAAAACAGTCATTCATTAAGAAAAAGTCAAAACTTGTCTTTCGGCTCAAACAGTTGACTTTTCATAAATTCATTTCCTGTTTTACGTTGTAAAATTTTAAATAATTCAAAAATATAGTTTTCACAATTTTTTAAAAATTTTCTTTTTGAGACAACCCCCTTAATTTTTGCAACTTTGTCATTTTTGATAATGAAAAATATGTTTTAGAAAAAATTATTATTTTATAGTGCGTTAGTAATTTTTCCTACAAGAGTTTCTTTATCCTGAACTCCCACCATTATGTCAATAGGTGCTCCGTCCTTAAATAAAATCAGTGTAGGAATGCTCTGAACACCAAACTGCTGAGCAAGTTCAAGTTCTTCATCTACATTGACTTTAGCTACAACTGCTTTGCTTCCGATTTCTTCTGCAACTTCTTCTAAAATAGGAAGCTGGAATCTGCATGGTGAACACCATTCAGCCCAGAAATCTACAAGAGTAACTCCGTTAGATATTTGTTTTTCAAAAGTATCATTGCTTAAACTTATTGCCATTATATCATCTCTCCTTAAATTTATTATTTTTGTATAACTAATTGATAATTTGAATATACCATTTTTTTTCAAATAAGTCAATTCTTTCTGAATATGATTTTTTGCTAATCTATTTTTATAATAAGCTATTTTAAAATTATAAAAAATGAGTGTGCATTTTTAAAAAATCAGGATATAATATTTATAAGAAAAGATATTTAATATAAAAATATTTAAATAAAAAAGAAAGGACGGTTTAAATTAATGAAAAAAATTGCAGTATATTTATTTTTTTTCATAAGTATGATTTCTTTAGGTAATGTAAAGGATCCTTTTAAGGATGAAAAATTTGATTCCGCATATAAAAATATAAAAGAGATATTTCCAGGAGATTTTCGTTGTAGATTTATCATAAAGCAAGTTTTATTACGTTCATTTCATGAAGATAATAAAAATACAGAAATGATAGACAATTTTAATTCCTCACTAGTTACTTATGGAAGAATAATACAGGAAGAAGGATTGTTTGTAAATGAAAAAGATCCTATAGAAGTTACGACACAATACTATGCAAAGTATTGTACAGTTCCAGAGAAAAAATGGCTTGATTATTTTGCTTCTCCGTCATTGACTAAATATTTTGATTCATTAAAGGGAAAATAGTCATGTAAATAAACTTGGTACTGGTATTATTGAGATGATATAGTTTTGATTTTTAGGAAAATCAGGATATAATTATATTGACAATAAAAAATAAGAAAATTTAAAGGAGGAAACATGAAAAAATTAATTTTATTAGGGTTAGCTGCAGCCTTAAGTATATCGGCAATGGGAGCTACAAAGAAAAAAGCGGCTCCTAAAAAAGCACTTTCGCCAAAAACGTTGGAATTGAATGTTATCCATATTAATGATCACCATTCTCACCTTGAAGAAGAAAAAATGGAATTAGTTCTGAATGGGAAAAAAGTTACTCTTAATGTTGGTGGAATGCCAAGAATGATTCAAAGAATATCAGATTTAAAGAAAGCAAATAAAAATAATCTTGTACTGCATGCTGGAGATGCTCTTTCAGGTACGCTTTACTACACACTGTTTAAAGGAAAAGCTGATGCAGCTCTTATGAATGTTGGACATTTTGATTTATTCGCTTTAGGAAACCACGAATTTGATGATGGAAATCTTGTTCTGAAAAATTTCCTTGATGAACTGAAAATACCAGTAGTTTCAGCAAATGTTGTTCCTGATAAGGGAAGCATATTGGAAGGAAAATGGACTCCTTACATGATAAAGAAAATACAGGGGCAGGATGTTGCCATTGTAGGACTGGATGTAGTAGGAAAGACAGTTGAATCTTCAAGTCCAGGAAAAGACATAAAATTTCATGACGAAGTTGAAACAGCTAAGAAAATGGTAGAAGAACTTCAGGCAAAAGGAATTAACAAAATAATCTTCCTTTCACATGCAGGATATGAAAAAAACCTTGAAATAGCTGAAAAAGTTTCAGGAATAGATCTTATTATTACAGGGGATACTCACTATCTTTTAGGAGAAGGTTTCAAGGAATATGGATTAAAGCCGGTTGCTGAGTATCCTAAGAAAATAATGTCTCCTGCAGGAGAACCTGTATATGTTGCAGAAGCATGGAGCTATTCTCATCTGGTGGGAAATATGAAAGTTAAATTTGATGATAAAGGTGTAATAACTGAATTAAAGGCTGAACCTACAATAGTTCTTGGAGATAACTTCTTTGAAGTGAAAAATGAAAAAGGAGAAAAGAGTCAGCTTCAGGGAAAAGAAAAAGAAGATATTATTAAGTTTATAAACAGCCGTAAAGATATAAAATTTGTAAAAGAAGATCCGACTGCACAGAAAGTCCTTGAAAAATATAAACAGGAAAAAAATGAGCTAGGTAAAAAGGAAATAGGTAATATAACACAGGAAATACCTGGTGGATCAGAAAACAGAATACCTAATGAAAAGAATCCTGAAGGATCGCTTGCTACAACCCTTGTATCTGAAACAGTTCTGCATATGCTTAAAAATATGGGTACAGGTAATATTGATATGGTAATAATGAATTCAGGAGGAACTAGAATTTCATTGGTACCTGGAAAAATTTCATATGATGATGCGTATACATTGCTTCCGTTTACTTCAAATACAATTTACATTCTGAAAATGAATGGTGCAGAAATAAAACAGGTAATAGAAGATGCATTAAATTTTGCACTTGACGGAGGATCTTCAGGAGCATTCCCATATGGAGCAGGAATAAGATTTGAGGCAACTAAAGCAGGAACTCTTGGAACAAGAGTTAAAAAAGTGGAAGTACTTGACGCAAAAACAAATAAATGGGTTCCAATTGATGCAGGAAAAACTTATACTGTAGGAA
>CAJPML010000052.1 GCA_905371725.1 Leptotrichia sp. oral taxon 215 | reverse complement strand
TCTTATAATCTCCTCGTAATTTTATACTATTTCGATTTAAGTTGAATATGTTGCCATTACATTTTTCTCACCTCTACAAATTCCAATTTGTCAATTTCTCATCCAACCTATTATATCATTTTTCCCATATTTTTTCGTTTAATCAAGCTGAATATTCATTCTTGTAACCACTGTCTTACCTATAAGTTCAAGCTTTGAAAGGTCAGTGCATCAACAACCCTTTTCACCTACCGAACCCTTCCCTTATGTCATGTCTATTAATTTCAGGTTGTCTAGTCTTCCTGTTGCAAGTGTAACCCTTTTGGAATTTAAAAAGTCTCCACCATTTACATTAATGCTGTTCCTATTGGCTATCAACGTATCTGTTGGAGCCAGTACACAATTTCATTTCTTTTTTATTTAAGAGAAGAAAATATCTTAAGATTTTACAGATTTTTTATTCCTATTCCTTCGCTATAGGAACCCAGAGCTCCATTTTATATGTTTCACTGGACATATCCCCTTCTGAATAGACTTCAAAATCAGGTTTTCCTGAATACCTGTATCCCTGTTCAGGAAAAAACACTTCAAATACGTATTTCCAGCCTGCATGGATTGAATCAGGTATTTTTCCTGTAAGTTCCACAACTGCATATTCAGCCGCAGCTACTTCCACAATTTCAAGACCCATTTTCTCTGCCTTTTCTATATCCCTTACATCATAACATGCCATATAGTTGATTTTTTTCGTATTTTTCACATCATGACACATCCCGTAGCTTTGGCCACTTCCAAGATTTTCCAGTTTTTCAGGGGAATATTTTGAAAACAGCTCTTCCCACACTTTTGGACAAGATGAAGACTCTATATTATTTACATTTATTCCTGCAACTTTAAATGCTTCCTTTTTCTGAATGGTAATATTCATATTATTTCCTTGTATGATAAATATATAAAATATTTATCTATACAACCTCCTTATATAATGTATTTAGGTTGTTAAAGGTAACCTATAATCCTTTATCGATTAAATATTATTCAGTTTTACTGTATAATATTGTTATTAGATAGAGTGTACTCGTTCCCTCCTTGAGATTTAATCTCGTACTTGAAAGAGTGAGTCCTCTAATCTCTTAACTGTTTACGAATAAGTTAGATGTTGACCCTTTCGGGGTACTTCGTATATACCATAAGGCAGTAACGTTATTAGATTTTGAGGTGTCTATCTAAAATTTATTTCTTGTGAGGTATCAAATGTTTTATTTAGGTATTGATATTGGTAAAAATACCCATGTTGCTTCTTTAATTGATTCTAAGAAAAAAGTTCTTTTTAAGGCTTTTTCTTTTTCAAATTCCATTGATGGTGCTGAAAGTTTAATCTGTAAATTAGAACCTTTCAAAAATCAACTTGAAATTGGTATGGAAGCTACTGGTCATTATTGGCTAAGTCTATACTCATATCTTAGTGAAAAGAACTTCACTGTTCGTGTTATCAACCCTATCCAAACTGACGGTTGGCGACAAGGTATAGAAATCAGAAAAAGAAAAACAGATATTATCGACTCTCTTTTAATAGCTGATCTTCTTAGATATGGAGATTTCGTTGAAACATCACTTTCTAATGAAGATTATTTATCTTTGAGAAATCTTTCCAGATTTAGATCGTACCTTGTTTCTTCAATTGGTGATCTTAAAAGAAAAACCATTGCTCTTTTAGACCAGGTTTTCCCTGAATATGCTTCTTCCTTCAGTAATATTTTTGCAAAAACTTCAAAAGAAATTCTAGCGAATTTTTCTTCTCCTTCTGATTTCGAAGATATTAATTCTGAAGACTTACAGTCTTTTCTAGACAACGTTACTATGAAAAAATTTTCTGCTAGAAAACTTGAAGAGCTTTCAAAAAAAGCTTCTAAATCTTTTGGTGTAAATTTCTGCATGGATTCATTCGGTTTACAAATCAAAATGCTCATAGGACAAATTTCTTTTATTCAAAATCAGGTTTTAGACGTCGAAAAAGAAATTAAATCCTTACTTGAAAAACTTAATTCTCCAATTACTACAATCCCAGGTATTGGTGCTGTTAACGCAGCTACAATATTAGGTGAGATTGGAGATATTAAAAGATTTTCCAATCCTTCAAAACTTGTTGCTTACGCCGGTCTTGATTCCACTGTTTCTCAGTCCGGTAATTTTGAATCCACCTCTAATCATATGACTAAAAGAGGTTCTCCTTATTTAAGGCGTGCTTTGTTTCAATCTGCTCTTAGAGCTGAATTTTGCGATCCTGTCTTCTCTGATTATTACCAAAAGAAAATTACGGAAGGAAAGCACCATCTAGTTGCTACCAATGCTGTTGCCAGAAAGCTTGTTCATACCATTTTTGCTGTTTTAACTAAAGATGAACCTTACCAAGTACAAAGTTAGTTTTTGCCTGACTGCAAACTAATTTTTGAAAAAATTAATTTAAAAGGCAAATACTTTGCTAACCCTGTAAACTCTAGGGTATTTTTTCATGCTTATTTTTATTCAGTTTTTACCACTATCAATCATTATATTTTTTTCATTTTACCTCTTGACTTTTAATAGTTAGTCTTTCATTAAAATTACAATTTTCTATTTAAATATTATATTAGAACATATCTGAAAACTATCAAAATAATAGATATTTATTTTGTAACACTCTATTTATTTTATAAAGTTAAAAAATATCAAAATCCCAAATTTTAGATATTTCCTTGTTATTAGCTTAGCAATTCTTCATGCTTTTTACTAATCTAATTCTATTTCCTTCTCCTCAACAACCCTCACCTTATCCCCCTGGCTTTTCAGCCACATATCTATACCTTTTCCATATACTTCTGCTGTTATTACATATTTTTCTGTCCCATCTCCCATTTTACTCTGCTCTATAACTTCTGCTGTCGGCAGTCTGTCCTGTACCACTTCCAGTATTCCTGTATATTCAAACTTTACAGTACGCAATTTCCCAGAAAGCATAAACTGTACCCTTTTTCTAAATTCTCCATCCTCAAATCTTTCCAAATATGGAACTTCAAAGTTTTCTCCAGTTCCCTTAAGTCTTTTTATCCTGTCTATTCTGAAAATAGTCGGCCCATCCTCTACAAATTTATCAGCCATAAAACTCACTATATAAAAATAATATTCTGAAAACATTATCGATACTGGCTTTATACGATGAACTCTTGATTTTCCTTCTTTCGTAGTATAACTTATGGATACTATTTCCTGCTTTGTTATATATTTAGCCAATTCCCACATTATATCAAGGAGTTTTTTCCCATGTTTTAATGGAACATAATTAAATTTCTCATTTTTTATCATTTCATTTACTTGTTTCATATCATCTTCTTTTGATAAAAGACGCATTTTCCTTAGAAGTTCATTCAGTTCCTCCTTGCAGAATGCACGGCTTTCAAGAAGAATCTTACTTATTGCGAGTATTTCTTCATTTCTGAATCTATCTTTATTATTTTCTAAAATATATCCTTCTTTTTGTTTATCGTATCTTATTTCTATTTCAGGATCTACATTTTCAGTATAAAATGCTCTTAAAAAGTCTATGTCCCGTTGAAATGTTTTATCATCTATATCAAATTTTTTACTTATATTCTTTTTATTTATCTTTTCGCCCTTATCTAGCATTTCTCTTAATATTAATAATCTGACACCTTGTTTTTTTCTTTTTTCCTCTTGAACTTTTCCTTCCATAAAGTCCTCCTTTTTCTTCAAATAAAATTCTCAGTATACTCTAATTTATAACACGATAATTTTAAAAAATCAATGGATTATAATGTTACTTACTAAAAATTTCTATATTTTTTTTATATTTTTTAGGGTATAATATAATTATAAAGTAATATTTAATATTAAAAAATTTTAAAGGAGATGATTTTTATGAAAAAAGTATTATCAGTCTTAATATTAATTTTAGTGATAATTGTAAGTTGTGGTGGAAAACATATTACCGAGAAACATTTTGAGGAAATGATGGTGTCTTTACAAAAAGGAAATCTTTCACCATTAGTAGGAGATGATAAAGAAACAGAAAAAAATCTTAAAGTGCTTATTAACGGATACAAAAAAATAACATATAAAATAAATAAAGTTACTGTAAATAACAATAAATCTGTCTTGAATGTTACAATAAAATATCCTGCCTTAAAAGGAATAGGAGAAGATATACAAAAAAAAGTTATGCAAAATAGTGAAAAAATAACAGAAAAATCTGAAAAGGAAATAGATGAAGATAGTGAAAAAATTTTCTCTGAAGTTGTTTCAGAAAGATTAAATAGTCCTGATTTAAAATATAATGAAGAAACATTTGATGTAATCTATACAAAAGAAGGTAAAAATTGGGATATAGATCCTAATAAAAATGATAAACTTATAAAAGTAATGGCATTAGATATGGAATTATAAGTATTTAGGGATAAAAAAGCTTTAAATTCTAACTTATTATTTACATTAATTTAAAAACTTACAGATAAAAATTCGAAATATATACTAGAAAAATATAAATAAAAATTAGGAAAAGCATTTCAAAATAAAAAATGATATTAACGAATTTATTCAAAAATTTTAAATGAGTAAAATTTTGTAAAATAAGTAAATATCATTTTTTTATATCTTTTGAAATGCTCTTTTCCCAATCCCATTGATAACCTATCAACTAAGTCCTTCCCTCACTTTTCATCAGCAGCAGGCAGTTCTTCCAGCCATTCTATAAATCCCTGAAAAACTTCCACCTGTCTTATCTGCTGCAGATACCTGAAATCAATCATTTTTCCGGACTGTTTATGGCAGAAAAATTCTGCATCCCATAACTCAGTCTTATAAAAACCTTTTTCAGGATGATATTTGCAGAAGGAAAACTTATCCAGATTCTTTCTGAAATATTTCAGTTTTGCAAAACAGAACTGATATTTCCTAAATATAAATTCCAGTATGCCGTTATCCATGGCAAACTTATGTGAAAAATACACACGCTCAGGAGTCTGGTTCTTTTTGCATACCCAACGCCTTCTGGAATTAAGCTGCAGCCTATATTTATCTATAAACTTCAGCTTATCCTCAGACAGTTCATTTCTCAGTGTTCTTTCCAACTCTTCTAATTTTTCGCCTTCCATAGATTTCACTCCATTCATATATTTAACATGAATTATTTATAATGTGAAACAATAGATTCTTAAAAATAATCCATATTAGCTTTTTGAATTTTCAAATTTCTTTCTTTCATTAGCATTCAGATATTTTTTTCTTAATCTTATGTTATTAGGCGTAATTTCCACAAGTTCATCATCTTCTATATATTCCAGTGCCAGTTCCAGTGTAAATACTTTCGGCGGTGCAAGCTTAAGTGCATCATCACTTCCTGCGGCACGCATATTTGTAAGCTTTTTACCTTTACATACATTTACTACAAGATCATTTTCCCTGGAATGTTCACCAACTATCATTCCTTCGTATACTTCCACTCCAGGCTCAATAAACAGGATTCCTCTTGGCTGAAGGTTATTCAATGAATATCCGAGACTTGTACCTGCTTCCATTGCAATAAGTACTCCTCTTCTTCTTCCTGTAACATCTCCCTTGTATGGCTCATACTCAAAGAACGAGTGGTTTAATATTCCTGTTCCTCTTGTTTCTGTAAGAAATTCGTTACTGAATCCAATCAGACCTCTTGAAGGTACTTTAAATTCAAGTCTTGTGTATCCGTCACTTCCCTGAACCATGTTTACCATTTCACCTTTTCTAAGTCCAAGCTTTTCTATAACGACTCCTACAAATTCATCAGCAACATCAATTATTGCAAGTTCTACCGGCTCCATTTTCACTCCGTTTTTTTCCTTGTAAATAACTTCCGGTTTGGATACTGCCACTTCATACCCTTCCCTTCTCATATTTTCAAGAAGTATTGATAACTGAAGTTCTCCTCTTCCCTTTACAATAAATGCATCCGGCGAATCTGTCATTTCCAATCTCATACTTACGTTATGATTTACTTCCTTTGTAAGTCTTTCAAGAAGATTTCTCGAAGTAACGTATTTTCCATCTTTTCCTGCAAATGGTGAATCATTTACCATAAATGTCATTGCAAGAGTAGGCTCATCAATATCAATCAGCGGCAATGCCTTTGGATTATCCTTATCACTAACCGTTTCACCAATATCTATTTTATCTATCCCTGCAATAGTGATTATGTCTCCTGCAGAAGCTTCTTCCATTTCAACCTTTTTCAGTCCTTCATAACCGTATATTCTGGAAACTTTTCCATTTACAAGTTCTCCATTTCTTTTTATAAGGGTGATTTCCTGATTTTTAGTAATTTTTCCGTTGTAAATTCTTCCTGTACCTAATTTCCCTACATACTCATCATATTCAGTATTAGTTACAAGCATCTGCAATGTTTCATTTACATCCCCTTCAGGATCTTCCACATGCTTAAGAATCATATCAAACAGAGGTTTCATATCCTTGTTTTCATCTTCAATATTGATTTTTGCAAAACCGTTTTTAGCTGAAGCATAAACCACTGGGAAATCCAGCTGAATGTCATTTGCCCCCAAATCTACAAACAGATCAAATACTGTATCAACAACACCGTCAGGATCAGAGTTAGGTCTGTCTATCTTGTTTATTACTACAATTGGCTTTAGTCCATGCTCCAGAGCCTGCTTCAGTACATATTTAGTCTGAGGCATTACTCCTTCAAACGCATCTACAAGCAGCAGTACAGAATCCACCATTTTCAATATTCTCTGCACTTCCCCACCAAAATCGGCATGCCCTGGAGTATCAACTACATTTATCTTATAACCTTCATAGTGAAGGGATGCATTTTTTGAAAAGATAGTTATTCCTCTTTCCCTTTCCAGATCATCACTGTCCATAATTCTTTCTTCCAC
>CAJPML010000051.1 GCA_905371725.1 Leptotrichia sp. oral taxon 215 | reverse complement strand
TAATAAATAAAACATTGGATTTTTCTATAGTGAATCCTCTTATAAAAGGTTCTTTCATATATATAACACCTGCATTATTCTTTATATTTATGCTTTTTGTCATAATAGGATCTTCAAATGCGGTAAATCTTACAGATGGGCTTGACGGACTGGTAAGCGGACCGATTATAGTAGTAAGTGTGACACTGCTTATAATAACTTATCTGACAGGACATTATGAATATGCAAAGTATCTGAATTTATATCATGTGAGGGAAAGTGCCGAAATTACGGTATATCTTGCTGCAGTTATAGGAGCATTAATTGGGTTTTTATGGTATAACTTTTATCCTGCTCAGGTGTTTATGGGAGATACAGGATCTCTTACATTGGGTGGAATATTGGGAATAATAGTAATATTTTTGAAACAGGAACTACTGTTACCAATAGCAGGATTCATATTTATTATGGAAGCGCTTTCAGTAATGATACAGGTATGGCATTATAAAACATTTAAGAAAAGAGTGTTCAGAATGGCTCCGATACATCATCATTTTGAAATGCTCGGAATACCTGAAACAAAGGTTACTATTAGATTCTGGATAATAACTATCATGATGTGTCTTTTGACATTTGTAATATTAAAATTAAGATAGAAATATGAATTTTATAATATAAAAATTTTATTATTCAGATAAGTAAAGATAAACAAAGTCATACAATATTCAGATTAGCTTAAATCATAAGAAAAAGACTGTAAAATGAAAAGAGGAAAATAAAAATGGAAAAGGCTGTAGTATTCGGTGCTGGATTGAGTGGACAGGGGGCCAAGGAATTATTAGAAAAAAATGGTTATGAAGTATATCTGGTAGATGATAAAAACGGAATATCTTCAAAAGAAGCAATTGAGCTTCTGGATAAGGAAAAAATAGAATTTATTGTAAAAAGTCCTGGTATTCCATGGAAGGTGGAGTTACTTGTAAAAGCTAAAAATAAAAATATAAAAATAATTTCTGAAATAGATCTGGCGTATAAATACATGAATAAAAATATAAAGATTATATCTTTTACAGGAACAAATGGAAAAACAACGACAGCCACTAAAATGTATGAGCTGCTAGAATATTTAGGGAAAAAAGTTAAACTTGCAGGAAATGCAGGATATTCCTTTGCAAAGCTTGTAGCTGATGAAGAAGAGCTTGAATATATAGTTCTGGAATTAAGCAGCTACCAGCTTGAAAATGATCCTCAGGTGCATTCGTATATTGCTGGAATAATCAACCTTACTCCTGATCATCTTGCAAGATACGATTCTGTTGAAGATTACTACATTACAAAATTCAATATTTTTGCTAGACAGATAGAACAGGATTTTGCACTGATTAATCTGGATGATGAAGTTTTTCAGAAATTATATGATGAAAAAAAATTATGTACAAATGTGAAGGCAGAAAAAGTTTATCTGAGCAAAGAAAAAAGAGGCAATATATTTGTTATGGGTGGAATCATTTATATAATGAAAGACCTTGAAAAAAAAGCTGAGGAAATAAAAGATGAAGAGCTGCACAAATATGCTGAGCCTCTTATATCTGTTCAGGAACTTTCTTTGAAAGGTAAACATAACCTTGAAAATATGCTGTTTTTAATAGGAGCTGCAAAACTATTGGAAATTCCTAATGAACAGATGGCTGAATTTTTAAAAACAACAAAGGCTCTGGAACATCGTCTTGAAAACTTTTTTATCAGGGAAAATACAGTTTTTATAAATGACTCAAAAGGAACTAATGTTGAGTCAACATTGAAAGCTATAGATTCTTTTGATAATTCAATTATACTGATTTGCGGAGGAGACGATAAGAAAATATCCAATAAGGAATTGGTTGAAAGAATAAAAGAAAGAGTAGATATTGTTTATTTAATAGGGGATAATGCTCCTTTGCTTATAAAAGATATGGAAGAAATAGGATACAGAAATTATAGAGATATGGGAACTTTGGAAAATATACTTGATTATTTTAAAGAAAATATGGATTTTTCTAAGGAACAGACTGTATTATTTTCCCCTGCAACGTCAAGTTTCTGTCAGTTTAAAAATTTTGAACATAGAGGTGAAGTTTTTAAGAATTTAACAGTAAATATTTTAGGATAATAATTGTATAGAGTAGGAGAAAAAATTGAAAAATAGAAAAATATTAGGAACAACTCTTATAATTATAATAATAATTTTAATGGGTTTGAGTATTGCCATGCTGGCAAGTGTAAGTTATCCAAAAGGAAAGAGGGAGTTTAAGAGCAGCTATTATTTTGTAGTAAGACAGGCTGTATGGTTTGTTATTGGAGGAATTGTTTTTTGGATTACTTCAAATTTTAAATATACATGGTATAAGAAAATAAAGTTGCATCTTTACGTATTTGGATTGATTTTACTTGTAGCAGTCCTTTTTTCAAGGGAAGTGAACGGAGCAACCAGATGGTTTTCATTTGCAGGATTTAATATGCAGCCATCGGAACTAGCAAAATTAATAATAATAATATATTTGGCAGGGATAATAGATTTTTGTGAAAAAAGAAAAATAAAACCATCAAAATATGCTTTTTTTGCTAGATTAATGGTTCCACTGATGATATATATAATACTTATTATAGCTGAAAGGGCATTTAGCAGTACAGTTCAGATTGCAGCAATAGGTATGGTCATGATATTTGTTTCCGGCGTAAATCTTTTTCATTTTTTTACAACAGTCATTATAGTTGGAGGTGCAGGTATAATAAGTGTATTAAGCACACCTTACAGAATGAAAAGATTTATGGGATTTAAGTCTTCTGAAGCAAGTTATCAGGCAAAACAGTCCCTTATAGCAATTGGAAGCGGGAAATTAATAGGTAAATTTTATGGAAATGGTATGCAAAAATATTTCTATCTTCCAGAAATACATACAGATTATATATTTTCAGGATATGCTGAAGAAACAGGATTTATAGGTTCAGTAATTCTTATTTCAATTTATATGGTTCTGCTTTCAGTAATTTTAATAACTTTATATAAAAAGAAAGATAAATATGCAAAATATATTTTAATAGGAATATTCATGCTATTTTCCTTACAAATATTAGGAAATATAGCAGTCGTATCAAATACACTGCCTTCAACAGGTATACCTCTGCCTCTTTTAAGTTATGGAGGAAGTACGACAATTGTAACAATGGCTGCATTAGGAATAGTGTATAATATTATAAAATCATTGTATATAGAAGAGGAACAGGAAAAGTTAAGGGAAGAGCAAATAGAATATGAAAATCAGGAAGCTTAAGTTTTAAATATAAAATTACAAAAAAGAAAGAAATGGAGAAACAGTTATGAAAAAAGTAGTATTTACAACAGGAGGAACAGGAGGGCATATATATCCTGCGTTGTCTATTGCAAAAAAATTAAGGGAAAAAAATACGAACATTTTATTTATAGGAACAAAGCACAGAATGGAAAAGGAACTGATACCGAATGAAAATTTTAAATTTATAGGACTTGATATACTTCCGCTGAAATCCATAATTTCTTTTTTTAAAATGGCAGGAGCCGTATTTAAGACAATAGGAATACTGAAAAAAGAAAAGCCAACAGAAATAATAGGTTTTGGAAATTATATAACAATACCTGTTCTTGTAGCAGCTATAGTATTAAGAATACCTTATTACCTACAGGAACAAAACTGTACAATGGGTCAGGCAAATAAATATTTTTACAGATGGGCTAAAAAGGTATTCATAGCTTTTGAGAATACCTTAGACAGTGTACCTGAAAAGTATAAATCAAAATTTATTGTAACAGGAAATCCGTTAAGGGAAGAATTTTACAATAAAAATAAGAATGAAGAAAGAAAAAAGCTTGAAATAGGAGAAGATAAAAAGGTTATACTTGTAATCGGAGGAAGTTTAGGAGCTAAAAGTATAAATGAAGCAGTTGTAAAAAATTGGGAAAAAATAATTTCGGATGAAAAAATAAAGTTATTCTGGGGAACAGGAAAAGATAATTTTGAAGAAGATACATATAGAATGAAAAATTTTGGAAATTCAGTAGTTAAGCCATATTTTAATAATGTTGCCGATATAATGTCAGCATCAGATTTAGTAATATGCAGGGCAGGAGCTTCGACAATTTCTGAACTTATTCAGTTGGAAAAGCCGTCGATACTTATTCCTTATGACTTTGTTGGACAGAAGGAAAATGCTGATGTTCTGGAATATGTGAACGGAGCAAAAATATTTACAAACGAAACTGCAGATAAGGCGGTCGAGGAAGCACTGACTCTTGTAAAACAGGATGAAATGCTAGAATTTATGAAGGAAAATATAATAAAACTTAAAAAAGGAAATGCATCTGATACAATAATAGAGGAAATGGGATTATAACAATATAAAATAGAGGAAGAGAGGAAAAAATGTTAACGAATGTCAGAAATGTTTATTTCAGCGGGATAAACGGTATAGGAATGAGCGGACTTGCAAAAATTCTTGTAAAAGAAGGGTATAACGTGGCAGGTTCAGATATTGAAAGAAAAGCCATAACTCAGGAAATGGAAGAAATGGGAATTAAAATATATATAGGTCAGGTAGAGGGAAATGTCAAGGATAAAGGCATAGACCTGTTTGTTTATTCCACTGCAATAAGGGAGACAAATCCAGAATACAGATATGTTGTGGAAAATAATATAAAAAAGATAAAAAGAGGTCAGCTGCTTGCAGAAATAATGAATAAATTTGAAGGGATTGCTGTTGCAGGGACTCATGGAAAAACTACTACAAGTTCAATGATGAGTGTAGCTTTTCTAGAAAAAGATCCTTTTATAGTTGTAGGGGGTATAATACCTGAAATTAACAGTAACAGTAAAATTGGAAATTCAGAATATTTTATCGCTGAAGCAGATGAAAGTGATAATTCATTCCTTTATATAAAGCCCAAGTACTCTGTTGTTACAAATGTGGAACCGGATCATCTTGAACATCATGGAACTTATGAGAATATAAAGAAATCTTTTGAAAAATTTATTGACAGTACTGAAAAACTTGCTATTCTTTGTAAGGACTGTACTGAAATACCTGAACTAAACATAAAGAATAAAAATATAGTATGGTACAGTATAAAAAAAGAAGATACTCACATATTTGCAACTAATATAAGAATGAGTGAAGGACATACAAAATATGAAGTAATTAAAAATGGTAAAAATTTAGGGGAATTTGAACTTTCCATTCCAGGAGAACATAATGTTTCGAATTCACTTCCTGTTATATATCTTGCCCATGAGATGAACTGCAACATGGATACTGTTAAGGAAAGACTGCTTAATTTTAAAGGAGCAAACAGAAGATATCAGGTAATTTATGATGATAAAATGAGAATAATAGATGATTATGCGCATCATCCTACAGAAATAAAAGTAACTATTGATGCGGCACAGAAGACAGAAAAAGGAAAAATAACATTGATTTTTCAGCCACACAGATATAGCAGAACAAAGTTTTTCTTTGATGATTTTGCAAATGCTTTAGGAAAAATTGATGATTTAATTTTACTCCCAATTTATGCTGCAAGTGAAGACAACAATTATGGAGTTACTTCAGAATCTCTTGCTGAAAAAATAGGTAAGGGAGCGAGAGTTTGCAATGAGGTGGAAATAGAAGAAATGATAAGAAGCAATAAGGAAACTGATAATACTTATATATTTATGGGAGCAGGAAGTATTTCAAAATTGGCTCATGAAATAATAGGTAGATTAAAATAAGGAGATTTTAGTTAAATGAGAGTTCTTAAAAACATTGAAATGAAAGAATATTCCCATATGAAAGTAGGAGGAATAGCCAAGGAATTAATATTTATTCAAGACAGAAAGGAATTTAAGGAGATTTTATCCACAAGAGATAGAGTTTATTTTTTAGGTAATGGAACAAATACTTTAATTGATGATGGAAATTTGGATATAAGTTTTATATCACTTAAAGATTTTCAGAATATTACAGTTGAAGAAAAAACAGATGAATATGATTTGGTTCGAGTGGAAGCAGGCCTTGATTTGGATGATTTAATAGACTATATGGAAAAGAATGATTATACGGGACTGGAAAATATAGCTGGAATTCCTGGTTCAGTGGGAGGACTTGTAAATATGAATGGAGGTGCATACGGCACTGAAATTTTTGATTGTATTGAAGAAGTTGAAATATGTGATTCTAAAGGAGAAATAAGAAAATTAAAAAAATCAGAACTGACATTTAAGTATAGAACCACAGAAATAAAAGAAAATAAATGGGTTGTAATTTCAGCGCTATTTAAATTTAAGAAAGGATTTGACAGGGAATGTGCAGAAGATAAGAGAAATCAGAGAGAAACTAAGCATCCTCTTGATTATCCAAATTTGGGAAGCACATTTAAAAATCCTGAAGGAACTTTTGCAGCACAGCTTATATCTGATGCAGGATTGAAGGAATATAGAGTGGGCGATGCACAAGTGGCCTTTAAGCATCCAAATTTCATAATAAATTTAGGGAATGCAAAATTTTCTGATGTAATGTCAGTTATAGAACATGTAAAAAAAGTAGTTTTTGAAAAATTTAATGTCAAACTGGAAACTGAAATAATTATTCTAGAAAAAACAAAATAAAGAAAAAAAATTTTATAAAAATTAACTATTTTTTTATAAAATAATTGAATAATATTGAAAAAAGGTGTATAATAAAAATAATGTTATGGAGTAAAATATGAAAAAAACTATAAAAATTATAATTATCTCCAGTTTGTTAATGAGTGGAATTTATTTTGGTAAATGGTTTATTCAGACTGATTATTTTAAAATTCGGGAGATTCCAATCAGCGGAGATAATACACTTATAAAAAGAAGTCTTGTAAATAAACTTGAAAAATTAAAAGGTAAAAATATTGTTTATATAGATACTAAAAAAA
>CAJPML010000050.1 GCA_905371725.1 Leptotrichia sp. oral taxon 215 | reverse complement strand
AAACAGGCTGGGAAAACTATATTTTTATAATTCTGTTTTAAATTTTACTGATACAAGTTATAAAGAAAAAATATCGAAAACTTTAAAAAATGTGAACGGTTATCTGGAAACTTCCAAATCAAGAGGGTTTTCACTTGAGGCAAAAGGAAGTGATGGAGATGAGAGCATAAAAGTGTATCTTGCTCAGAAGGTAAATACATTGCAATCCTTTAAATCAATGTTTGACACTACAAAAAATACTGATCCGAAAAAAAAGGAGTTTCATTTAGGATTTGAATTTAAAAACGTCAATATAACAGAAAGTTTGGGACAGTTTGTACCTCTGGAAATGATAAAGGCTAAAGGGGGAAAACTTACAGGAAATCTGGAATTAAGTCAAAAGCATCAAGAGAGTGTCATGAAAGTAAAAGGAAAATTGGACATAAAAAATGGAATTCTGGAATATGAGGATTTTGATGGAGATATTAAAAACGTTGATGCAGTGATAGATATGAAGAAAGATAACATTTCAGTTGATGCAAAAACTCTCATAGAAAATAATCCTGTAACATTTAAAATGAACTACAGTATGTCCGATCAGAATATGAATATGAAGCTGACTACTGATAATGTGCCATTTAAGGAAATTGCCAGATATAAAATTATAAAAGATCTAAATGTAAATGCTAATGGAAATGTCACAGGAGAACTTGTAGCAGAAATAGATACGAAAAAGAAAGAGGTTACATTAGATAGTAAATTTTCTTCGCCTCAAATAACACTTGCAAACTATAGGTTCAGAGATTTAAAAACATCGATGAAGATGTCTAAGGAACAGATTTTGACATTGGAAAATACAACTTTTCACTTTGATGAAGCAATAAGCGGGTTTAAAGTGAAAAATGATGTACTTGTACCGAAGTTTACCTACAATATAAAAGAAAAGCATGGTAATGGTAATTATGTTATAACAAATAAAGGGTCTGATTACAGCATAGCTAAAATAACAGGAGAAGCATCAATAGACAAGGAAAATGTAGTAAAAGGAAATTTTGCATCGAGTGAACTTACAGGAAATTATGTTATAAATGTAAAAAATCAGCAAATGAACATAAATGCAACCGGAAAAGATTATCTGACAGTAAATTATGGAGGAAATTCCTATGATGTGAATCCTAAAGTAAATAATCTGGTTCTCAAATTTAATAATAAAAATATTTTACAGTCAGGAAACATACAGGCAAAATTAAAGAGCAGAAATAACAAATATTTTGATTTAATAAATGCAAATGTAAATGTAAATAACGGTTCTTACAATGTAAATGCAGATATAAATGTGAAAGGGCAGAACTTAAGGGTTTCAGGAGTAACAACTGCAAGTATGAATCATTCATATAAAATTACAACATTTGGAAAGGGAAGGCTTGATGCAGCAAAACTTTTAAGAGACTACGGATACAATCTAAAAGGTCTTGATAAAGCTAAACTTCCCATGACAGTAACAGCAAATATTTCAGGAAATGGCGACAAACTGTCAGGAAGTTATGAACTCTACAGTCCTTATGGAGAGTACATTGTGGAATATGAGCAGCTCCATGCCAAGGGTAAAATCAATGATTTGCTAAGTTTAAATTTAGATATAAATGCTAAAATGTCTGAGGTATGGGTAGGTTATCAGAGGTTGAAAAATGTTTCAGGAAATTTAAATATAAAAAATAATGTTGTAAATATTTTAGATGTGAGTAATGACAAATTACAGGCAAAAGGTTCATTTAACATGAAAAACGGAAATATAAAAATGAACTCTGAACTGAAAGATTATGTAGTATATAATACAATTAAGCCTGAGGTCAATCTCTATTTAAAAAATGTGTCAATGAATTTAAATGGTCCGTTGGAAAATATGACGGGGAGTATAATACTGCAGCCTTCAAAGACAACAATAAACTCAACTTACATAGGTGATACTGAAGGAATAATAGACATTAATAAAAGTGTAATGAATTTTAAAAAATTTACTTTGAGGGATAATAAAATAGCAGGTACCTATGATATGAAAACAGGTCTTGCAGATGTGAAATTAAGCCTGATTGAAAAGGATATTCCTAAATTATTTAAATTTAATGATTTGACTTTTGGAACGTTGTCTGAGTTATCTCTTAAAGGAGATTTGAATAAATTTAATCTTTCTGGAAATGTAAATTTTGGAAATATAAGTTATAAAGGCTATAAAATACCTTCATTAGTTACAGAATTGGAGTATTCTGATGGAAATGTGGATAAACTTTTTAAATATGGAACTTTTAATATAAAAGATTTTATTATCAAAGGGGATAATGACGAGGAACTTTTCAGAACAAATACAAAATTTGATCTGGCTAATATAGATATAGATTATAAGCTTGAAAATCAGAAATTTTCTTTAGATTCAGTGAAGGATCTGAAGGATAAAGGATATAGTGGAGATATAACTCTTGACTTTTTCTTTAACGGAAAGCCTGAAATTTTTTCAACGGGAATAACGATTAATTCTGATAAAGTAACATTAAGTGGATTCCCGGTGGAACACCTTGATGTAGATGTCGGTGCCGATAATAAGGGAATAAATATAGGACAGTTTTATCTGGAATATGAAAAAAACCCATTACTTTTAAACGGTTATTTCAATTTTTCTCCTATAAACTATAATATATCAGCACTAGCTAAAAGTTTCAATCTTGATTTTCTTGGCCTTGATAAAAATTTAAAAGAAGCAGGTGGAATAGCCGATATAGATATTGTGTTTTCACCGGAGCAGACAGCAGGAAAGGTTTTACTGAATAATTTTAATTATAAAACAAAAGATAATATAACTTTGGTAGACAATGTGAATGCAGATATAAGTATTGATAATAGAAAATTGAATGTAAACAGGTTGGATGGAGGATATAACGGAGGAACTTTCAGTGTAGATGGAAATCTTGATGTTCCTGTAATTCCTGAAAACTTTATGAAAACTAAAAGACTGGAATTTGGAAAATTTGAATTAAATACAACCTTAAATAGTGTAAAAGTGAGATATGGTGAAGATATAGATGCAGTTTTAACTGGGGATATCATACTTACTGAAAATCATCTATTTGGAAATATAACTGCAGAATCAGGAGAAATAAGAGGAATACCTAATTTTAGCGGAGAAGAAAAAACTGTATCGGCGGAAGAACAGGAAAAAATACTGAAAAACAAGACTATAGTTGATGGAATTATCGAAGAGGTAATAGACAAAATATTGAAACAATATACAGTAGATGTAAACTTAAGGGCAAATAGGGATGTAAAAATTAATATTCCAAATATAAATCTCGTAAAAAAAATTAAAGGGAGTATTTCCGGAGAAAGTAAAATTTTGTATGAAAATGGTGGGGTAGGAGTAATTGGTGAATATATAATAAGACAAGGTTCATTTATATTAAATAACAATCGGTTTAAAATAGAAAATGCAGAAATAAGATTTCTTGAATCATCTTTTGGAACCTCACTCCAAATAGAGCCTTTTATAATTTTTAACGCAAATACAAAAGTAGGCAATGAAAGAATAGAAGTATCAGTTACAGGAAAAGTAAATAATCCTGAGATAAAATTTTCTTCTGATTCAGGACTTTCAAAAGAAGAAATAGTTTCATTACTGGCATTTAATACTGCCTCAAAAGGAAATAATAATAACGGTAAAGGAACTGATGCAGAGCAGGATGGAACAGTAATAATAGGCTCTGTATTAAATACTGCATTAAATGAGTTGATTTTTTCGCCAGTAACTGGTAAAATTGGAGAAACATTTGGATTAAATAATGTATCTGTGTCAACTAATTTTAAGAGATCTGAAAAGACAGGTGAATATAGTGGAGTTACTACTTTGTACATACAGGATAGCCTTTACAAAGATAAATGGTTCTGGAATCTTCAGGTTAAGTTTCCTTTTCAGACAAAAACAGAAAAAGGGAATACTGCTAATCCTATAGGGTATAATACTTGGATAAATTATAACGTGTTAAATGGATTAGAACTTAAATTAGGTGGCGAAACCATAATGAAAAAAGATGAAAGTACAAATTTTAAACCTAAAAATACAGTGAACTACTATTTAGGAGTTGATTTTTCAACAAAGGCAGATTCATTTAAAGATTTATGGAAAAAGATATTTCGTAAAAAGAAATTAGACACTTTATCTAAATAATTAGGAGGAAAAAATGAGAAACAAAATTTATGCTTTAATTATAACAGTTACGTTGTTTTTATCGATGAACGGTATAACAAAAGCAGCAGAGAATGAAAGATTAAAGGTAGGAACTATTCAATTTTCACAATTAAAAGAGCTTCCTGAAGAATTTCTACTGGAAAAAATTCCTGTGAAATCAGGAGATGCTTATTCTAATAAAAGTTTAAGTGAAATATATCTTGCATTAAAAAGATTGAATTATATTTCAAATGTCAATGTTTATCCACAGCAGGAAGGAGATACTGTAAATCTTGTAGTGGAAGTTGATGAAACTGACGGAGCATTAGAAACTGCGAGAAGAGCTGAAAGTTATAAGGATTTAAATCAAAAAACAGATTTTGTAGTTTCAAAAGTAGATATAAAAGGACTTGAAAAAATAAGCAGGGAAGAAGCTTTAAAAGGTATTCCAATAAAGAAAGGGGATCAGTTTGTACCTCAAAAGGCAATAGACGGAGCACAGAAAATATTTCAGAAAGGATTTTTCTCTTCTGTTGAACCTTCGGTAGAGAGAGAAGCTGACAATACTATTTCTGTTACTTATATTGTAGAAGAAAACCCTGTAGTAACTAATGTTGAAATATCAGGAAATACTCTATTTACTCAAAAGGAACTTGAAAAAGCCCTTGGAGTCAAAAGAGGAGAAATGTTAAATGGAAATATCTTAAATCCTGATGCTAATGGAATTAT
Organism: Leptotrichia sp. oral taxon 215; assembly: GCA_905371725.1. Taxonomy (GTDB): domain Bacteria; phylum Fusobacteriota; class Fusobacteriia; order Fusobacteriales; family Leptotrichiaceae; genus Leptotrichia_A. The sequence continues at coordinate 2,039 of CAJPML010000050.1, read as the reverse complement.
AAAACATTATGGTAAAGAAGGATATACAACAGCAAGAATAGAAAGTATAAATGTTTCTAAAGAAGGGGATGTAAAAATAGGACTTTCAGAAGGAATGGTAGACTCTGTTGTATTCAAGAAAAAGAATTCTAAGAGAGAAAACGAGAGATCTTCTGAATATAAGTCAAGATTAAGAACGAAACCTTACGTACTTGAAAGATCTTTGGCAATAAAACCAGGAGAAATATTTAATATAGAGAATGTAAATGCTACAATAAGAGATTTATATAGAACAGGAGTGTTTACTTCAGTAGAACCTATTATAAGTGGAAAAGAAGATGATCCTAATGCAAGAGCAATTGAATTTGTTATAGAAGAAAGAGCTACAACAACAATAAATGGAAGTATATCATATGGAACATCAGTAGGATTAGTAGGAGGACTTAAACTGGCAGATTCAAACTTTCTTGGAAGAGGAGAAGAGGCTTCTATTAACATTGAAGCATCAAATAAAGGTGACAAAACATTTGATATAAGCTGGTTTGATCCATGGCTTAAAAATACTGAAAGAGTTCAGGCAGGAGGTTCAATTTACTGGCGTGAATCAGTAGATGAGGATGCAGGTCCTTTAGATGTTAAAAAAGTAAGAAGAACAGGAACAAGATGGACACTAGGAAAGGGATTAAATGATAAAATATATGTAAGATTGTCAGCAAGATATGATCACTATAAGGAAGTTTTAGGATCAAAAGCAATAAATGACAAATATAATCTTTTGGCAATAACACCATCATTAATTTATGATTCAAGAGACAATGCCTTTTCACCTACAAAAGGAATTTACTCAAGTTTAACTTATGAAAAAGGTGAATTGGTAAGTGATCCAAGACAGTACGATCAGTTTGAGGCAGATTTGAGAGCTTATCACCATACGTTCTTTAAGGATAAAAATTCAATGGCTTACAGAGTTGTATGGGCATCTACAGGAAGTGGAACTCCTGACGCGTTGAGATTCAGTATTGGTGGAGCAGAAACATTAAGAGGGTATGAATATGGAAAATTTGAAGGATTTAATAAATTCCATGCAACAGTGGAAAATAGAACACAAATAAATAATACAGTGCAGTTTGTTACATTCTTTGATATAGGAAATGCCTGGCAAAAAACGAAAATAGAAAATGGTAAAAAAATAAATGCACCGGATAGACATAATGCAGGTAAATTTGCTGATCTTAAAAAAGGTGTAGGAATAGGAGTAAGATTGAATACACCTATCGGGCCATTAAGATTTGACTATGGTTGGCCACTTGACCCGGAAGTAAAGGGTGGACAGAAAACAGGTGGAAAATTCTACTTCAGTTTTGGACAGACATTCTAATTATTAAAGGAGTTGTTTCAAATGTATAATATAAAAGAAATAGCAAAATTAATAAAAGGTGAGATAAAAGGAAATGATAATCTGAGTTTTCTTAGATTATCACCTTTTTTTCATGCAGAGGAAAACGAAATTACTTTTGCATCAGATGAAAAAATGTTGAAAAATATTGATAAATGTAGGGCAGGTGCAATTATTGTTCCTCTCATGGAGGGACTTCCTGATAACAGGACTTATATTGTTGTAAAAAGTAATCCAAGGGAGCTTATGCCGATTCTCCTGAATTATTTTAAACCAAAAATTCAGCCCTTTCAGAAGCAAAAGGAAGATTCAGCTATAATAGATGATACAGCTACAGTTTCTCCTATAAATACATATATTGGCCATAATGTAAAGATAGGAAAAAATGTTGTAATTTATCCTAATGTTTCAATTTTTGAAGGAACCGTAATAGAAGATAACTGTATTATTTATTCCAATGTTACGATAAGGGAATTTACTAAAATAGGGAAAGGCTCTATAATTCAGCCGGGAGCAGTCATAGGATCTGATGGATTTGGATTTGTAAAAGTTAACGGTAATAATGTGAAAATTGAGCAGATTGGGAATGTCATCATTGAAGAAGAAGTTGAAGTGGGAGCAAATACTTGCGTAGACAGAGGTACAATAGGAGATACAATAATAA
>CAJPML010000049.1 GCA_905371725.1 Leptotrichia sp. oral taxon 215 | reverse complement strand
ATTTTTTATAGCACTACTTTCCTGAAAGGAAAAATCCTATCTGGGCCAGTATTGCAGAGCCAAGATATGTTCCCAGAAATACAAATATTCCAACAATTGCTATTTTCCACGATACCTTTCTCAGGTCTCCCAGCCTGTCAGCTACAGACATTCCAGCATAAGTCAGAATTGGTGTTGTAATTGACAGAAAATCCACAGAATTTATGGCTTCAATAACCTGAGGAGAAACTATACATACAGCAAGCGAAACCATTGAAACCCATCCTAAAATAGGGAAATCCTTTATTATTTTTATTGGCAACTTCTGTACAAGTCCATGAATAAATATTCCTAAAATTGAGAATACTCCTAAAATTACAAGTCCAAATATAGTCTCTTTTGTAATTGGCGTTGATTTGGGATTTTTAATCAGTTTTACCCACTGGGTAAATAAAATAAGTAAAAGGCTCATTACCAGTGTCAGTACTATTTTTACATATTCCTGTCTGTTATTATTTTCTGCCATCTTTCTTCCCCTCCTTAGTCAATTTTGAATACATGAACCTCTGCAGCGGAACTGCCAGAAATACCATTGTAAAAGTACCTATGAAGCTTGTAAGCAGCTGACTTGCCGCAGCGTAGGCCCTTATAGTTTCCTTTAGTTGTGGATATACTGCCGCAAGACTTGAGCTGGCTCCTGTCATCATACTTGCCGAACCCATTCCTGACGCTATGGCAAGCGCTTCAGGACTTAATCCCATAAATGTAAACAGAGGTGCCACTATACTGAAAAACAGCGCTCCAAAAAGAGTTCCAAATATGTACATTGCAAGAACTCCTTCACCTTCAGGTGAATTCAGCGTATATTTTTCTGAAATATATGCCAGCTCTCCTTCCCTTCCAAGTCCAAGAGTCGAACCTATTGCTTCTCTTCTCAGACCTATAAGTACAGCTACAGGAAGCCCCAAAACTATTGTTCCGAGATTTCCTATTTCCTGTATTAGAAATATCCATCCTATTGACAGAATGTCCTTCAGTTTCGGTGCCACATCAGCTCCATATTTGGCCATAAGCGGAAGCATTATTATTATCAGATATTTCCCTGCAAATTTAACATTTTCTTCCGAATATATTTTCTTTATAATGCCTTTTCTCAGACCTTTCATTGCAAACAGCATTGTAATGGCAAGGGCAAACACAAGAGGAAGAAATCCTATTCTGACTTTTCCTACCATTATCGCCCTTATTCCAATCATTTCAGCAATAAGTATTACAACTACTGAAAATACAAGCAAATAAATAAAATTCTTATTTTTCATTTCCTTCTCCTTCCAGTTCATTTATTACTTTTTCATATTCTTCATAACTTTTTCTGTACAGCTTATTTTTATCAATTTTTCCTGACATTCTCTTCATTACCTTGAAAACAAATTCAGGAAATATGGAAAATATATATTCAGGATCTTCGTCTATAAAATCATCTCCATGTATTGTTCCCTTGAATCCACTATATCCTATCTGAATACATGGAAACATGTATGAAAGGTCTCCGATATCTCCTGCCGCACTTATTGTCCTGCCGGTTATTATATCTTCAATTTCTGGAGATTCACTGAATTCCTCCATCACAAACTCTGAGAGGTATCTGTTCTGTTTAAAAGGAAGATATCCCATCTGTGTCTCTACAGCTACTTTCCCTGATAAGGACAGTGCCGCCCCTTTTGCCGCATTATCGAGCTTTTTTGCTCCTTCAAGCATATATCCCACAGACTGTGCACGAAAATCTGTTCCCACTTTTATTGACTGAGGAATAACATTGACACCCATTTTATGTTCTAAAATTACAGGATTCATCCTTACCATTTCTTTTTCCTCAAAATGCTGTCTCAAAAGACCTACAGCCACGTTAAAGACAGTGGACATGCTATAGGCATTAATTCCCTGCTGAGGTGCAAAACCTGCATGGGCCGCTTTCCCCTCAAAAGTATAATTTTTATACATGAAGCCTGCCAGGTCTGAATTTATTTCCACCGTTCTTTTTTCATATTTTCCACCCATTGAATGTACTGCTATTCCAAAGTCAAATTCATCAAAAATACCTGACCTCATCGCTTCAGGTTTCCCTCCAAAATATTTTATTTTCCCTTCCTGTTTCAGATTTTTCCTGTATTCAAGATCTAAAAACTCTTCTGCAGGAACGAAAATAAAACTTATATTATAACCGATATTCCTGTATTCTTCCGTTAATACCAGTTCCTTAAACAGTGTGAGGGCAATAGCAACCTGAGAATAATGTCCGCAGTTGTGTGCCGCGCCAGTTTCACTGTCAGCGTGAAAATGAGTAGGAGTATATACTGCATCAAGTTCCGCAATAAATGCCATATTCAGTTTATTTTCCGAATTTTTTGGCAAATTTACTTTAAGCCCTGTTCCTGAAAATTTTTCAATTTTTATGTCAGGACAGTATTTTAATATAAATTCCTCAACTATTTTTGAAGTCCTGAATTCCTTATACCCCAGTTCAGGATGTAAATAAATATCCTTTGCAATGGAATAAATCTCTTCATAATTTGTCTTAAAACTCATCTGCTGCCATAATCCGATTAAAGCAATACAACGAAAATAGTCCTGTTTAACTTTATCGGATTAGTTTCCTCCCTTCCTTTTGAATTATATGTGTAATTTATCCTAACATATTTCAAAGTTCTTATCAAGAAACTTCATAAAATAATTTTATCATTATTTTTTTAATTAATCGAAGGCTCTTCATGTGTTAAAATCTTGACTTTTAAAATTATCAAGGTAAAATAATACTGACAAATTTTTTAGAGAGAAGGAGAGAATATGAAAAAAAGAATTCTGTTACTATTAGTAACTTTAGTACTTTTAACTTTGACAGCTTGCGGAAAAAAAGGGGAATCAGGTTCTTCTGATGAAAAAAACGCTGAAATCAAAGGAAAAATTGTTATCTACACTTCAATGTATGAAGATATTATTGACAATGTAAAGGAAAAGCTTAAAAAAGATTTTCCTAATCTGGAAGTTGAGTTCTTCCAAGGCGGAACAGGAACACTTCAATCAAAAATCGTTGCAGAAATGCAGGCAAATAAATTAGGGGCAGACATGCTTATGGTTGCTGAACCTTCATACTCACTGGAATTAAAGGAAAAAGGTGTATTACACGCCTATGTTTCAAAAAATGCTGAAAATCTTGCACTTGACTATGACAAGGAAGGATACTGGTATCCTGTACGTATCTTAAATATGGTTTTAGCATATAACCCTGACAAATTCAAAAAGGAAGACCTTGCACAATCTTTTGATGAATTTGCAAAAAAACCAAATTTAGCAGGAAAAGTTTCTATTCCTGACCCATTAAAATCAGGAACAGCTTTAGCGGCAGTGTCAGCATTGACTGATAAATATGGGGAAGGGTACTTTGAAAGTCTTTCAAAACAGAAAGCAGTTGTAGAATCAGGTTCTGTTGCAGTTACAAAGCTTGAAACAGGTGAAGCTGCACAAATTATGATACTGGAAGAATCAATTCTTAAAAAGAGACAGGAAGAAAATTCAAAACTTGAAGTAATCTATCCTACTGACGGAATTATCGCAATTCCAAGTACAATCATGACTGTAAAGGAAGAAATGTCACCTAATAAAAACGTAAAAGCTGCAGAAGCTTTAACTGACTGGTTCTTATCTCCTGCAGGACAGGAAGCTATCGTAGATGGATGGATGCACTCAGTGCTTAAAAATCCTGCAAAAGCTCCTTTTGATGCAAAAGCCACTGCAGAAATACTTACAGCTGCAATGCCTATCAACTGGGAAAAAACTTACCATGACAGAGATAAATTACGTGCAATTTTTGAAAAATATATAACAAAAGCGGCAAAATAATTTGTAAATTTTAATTTTGAAAAGAGGAAAAAATGGCAAAAAAATATAACATAGATATAAAGTGGATAGTCATACTTGTTGTTGTAGCTTTTCTTGTAATATTTGAAGTTATCCCTTTATCTTATTTATTAATCCGTTCACTGTTTCCAAAGGGAAGTTTTTCCCTGGACTCCTTTAAAAGAGTCTATACTTACGATCTGAACTGGACAGCATTAATAAATACAGTAATAATTTCAGGATTAACAACATTATTTGGAGTTATACTGGCCTTCCCACTGGCATTTCTGGTAGGAAGAACAGATATGTACGGTAAGAAGTTCTTCAGAACTCTGTTTGTTACAACATATATGGTACCTCCATATGTTGGTGCAATGGCATGGCTGAGACTTCTGAATCCAAATGCAGGAGTTTTAAATAAATTTCTTATGCAGATATTTAATCTGCCAAAGGCTCCCTTCAATATATATACGGTGGGGGGAATAGTATGGGTACTTACGTGCTTCTACTATCCTTATGCATTTATAACAATATCAAGAGCAATGGAAAAAATGGATCCGTCATTGGAGGAGGCTTCAAAAATATCAGGAGCTTCACCTATTAAGACTCTGATGACCATTACCATTCCAATGATGACTCCGAGCATAATAGCAGCAGGACTTCTTGTATTCGTCGCTTCTGCATCGGCATTCGGTATACCTTCGATTATCGGGGCACCGGGACAGATATATACTGTAACTACGCGTATCATCGACTTCGTTCACATAGGTTCCGAGGAAGGGCTTAATGATGCGATGGTGCTGGCAGTATTCCTTATGGCAATAGCAAACATTGTCTTATATGTTACAACTTTTGTAATTGGAAAAAGACAGTACATAACAATGAGCGGAAAATCTACAAGACCCAACATAGTGGAACTTGGAAAATGGAGAATGCCGATAACAGTCATTATTTCAATTTTCTCATTCTTTGTAGTTATTTTGCCTTTTGTTACAGTGGCACTTACTTCCTTCACTGTAAACATGGGAAAACCTATAGGTCTTTCCAATATGTCAATGAGTGCATGGAACAAAGTATTTTCAAGAGCTTCCATACTTAGTTCAACTAAAAACAGTATAATTGCGGGACTTGCGGCGGCTTTCTTTGGAATTGTGATTTCATGTATAATGGCATACCTGTTACAGAGAACTAACGTAAAAGGGAAAAGAATTCCTGACTTCCTTATAACTTTAGGTTCAGGAACTCCAAGTGTTACAATCGCTCTGGCATTGATAATATCCATGAGCGGAAAATTCAAGATTAATATTTATAATACACTTACAATAATGATTATAGCTTACATGATAAAATACATGCTTATGGGAATGAGAACAGTCGTTTCCGCAATGAGCCAGGTTCACCCTTCACTCGAGGAAGCGGCACAGATTTCAGGTGCCAACTGGCTGCGTATGCTGAAGGATGTAACTGTTCCATTAATTGGAGCAAGTATCGTTGCAGGATTCTTCCTGATATTTATGCCGTCATTCTATGAACTGACTATGTCAACGTTACTTTATTCATCCAATACAAAGACAATAGGGTATGAACTGTACATCTACCAGACTTACCATAGTCAGCAGGTGGCAAGTGCCCTTGCAACGGCTATCTTATTATTTGTAATTATAATAAACTATCTTTTAAATAAATTGACAAAAGGGCAATTTTCAATATAGAGCAGGAGGAAAAATATGGCTTCGGTAACAATAACAGGAGTAACAAAATCATTTGGAGACGTACAGGTTTTACAGGAATTTAACCAGAAATTTGAAGATGGGGAATTTATAACTCTTCTGGGTCCTTCAGGTTGCGGAAAAACCACTATGCTAAGACTGATAGCAGGTTTTGAAAAGCCTACAAGCGGAGAGATTTACATAGGGGACAGACCCGTTTCAGGAAAAGATAATTTCGTATCTCCTGAAAAAAGGGAAATTGGAATGGTATTCCAGTCATATGCAGTATGGCCTCACATGAATGTTTATGACAACATTGCGTATCCTTTAAAAATTAAAAAAACTGATAAAAAAGAAATAGAAGAAAGAGTCAATCAGGCTCTTAAAACTGTCCATCTGGAACAGTACAAGGACAGATTCCCTTCGGAACTGTCAGGAGGACAGCAGCAGAGGGTAGCTTTAGGAAGGGCTCTTGTAGCACATCCTGAAATACTTCTTCTGGATGAACCTTTATCAAACCTTGATGCAAAACTTAGGGAAGAAATGAGATATGAAATCAAGGAAATAACTAAAAAACTGAAAATTACCGTTATTTACGTAACTCACGATCAGATAGAGGCAATGACAATGAGTGACAGAATAGTGCTTATTAACAAAGGGGAAGTTCAGCAGGTAGGAACTCCACAGGAAATTTACTCACGTCCTGCAAATGTGTTCGTTGCAAACTTTGTAGGAAAAGTGGATTTCATGAAAGGGAAAGTTGAAAACGGAAACATTCTCCTGAATAACAGTAACGGTCAGACTCTTCCTAATACAAGTTCTTACACAAAGGATGTCATAGTGGCAATAAGACCTGAAAATGTAATGCTTGCAGATGATGGAGAACTGACAGGAAAAGTATTTTCAAAATTCTACCTTGGAGACTGCAATGACCTGAGGGTTGAAGTTGGAAACGGAAATATTTTAAGAGTTACTGCAAGGGCTTCAACTTACGATACCCTGAAGGTAGGAGAAGAAGTAAGACTGAAAGTTCTTGAATATTTTGTGTTTGAGGATGATGGAAAAGATCAGACTAAGATAATGACATAATCAATGATAATAAAAGAAAATATAAAAGGTTATTCTATAAAAGAAAATGAGAAAATTTACAGCACTTTTAATGCAAAATGATACTTATTTATTTACTAAAATTTTACTTATTTAAAATAATCATTCGCTAAAAAAAAAATTATAAGCTCGCCGATGGCTCAGACAATAATTTTTTCTAAGCTCATTTCATATTTTAAATTGTAAAATTTTAAAGAATTCATAAATATCATTTTTGCAACATAATTTATTGTAAATTTTCTCATTTTCTTTTATAGAATAACCTTTTATATTTTCT